>JAYUHT010000143.1:0-6298 GCA_043766725.1 Burkholderiales bacterium
GGCGCCAACACCATGCACATGTACCAGTACTTCCTGGACGCGGCGCCCTCGGCCACGCTGACCACGCGGGTGGACTACCGCGTCGCCTTCAACCCGGCCACGGGCATGGCTCGCTTCTACACCGCCAACCGGCTGGTGGCGGGCGACAAGCCCACCAACTTCGTGGCGCTGATGGACACCACATACACGGTGGCCATCACCGGCGGGAAAAAGGTGTTGAAGTTTGCCGCCATGCCCACGGGCTTCGTGGGCCGCGGCTACTTCGAGCGCATGTACGCCGAGCACAACGGCAGCGTCTGGTACGCCGGCAAGGACCATGTGCCGGCCAGCGAGTTGATGTGGTCGATCCGCATCAACAAGCCGGCCTACGACGCGCTGGGTGTGGCGCTGCGCGCCACGGGCAATTGATGATGTTGGCGTGATGCGATTGCGCTGAATCGCTGTGGCCAACAGCCTGCCGCCATGGCAGGCTGGCCGAACGACTGACTGACCAACCGGCCGCGCTGGCGTTGACACGCCGCGCGGCTTTTTTCATGCTGGCGCGACAGCGGATCAGCCTCAGTCAGGCTTGATGCCGGCGCGCTTGACGATGTCGCCCCACACCTTCTGCTGCTCGGCAATGAAGGCGGCAAATTCTTCGCTCGGGCCGCCGCCGCCGCTGGCGCCGTCGGCCGTGAAGCGTTCAGTCACCGAGTTGCTTTTCAACGCCTTGAACGACTCTTCCTGCAAGCGTTTGACGATGTCGCGCGGCGTGCCGGCGGGCGCCAGGATGCCGTACCACTGCGATGTTTCGAAGCCCTTGAAACCCATCTCGGCCACGGTGGGCACATCGGGCAGCGCGGCCAAGCGGCGCGCCGTGCCCACCGCAATCGCGCGCAGCTTGCCGCTCTTGATGTGCGGCAACAGCGCCGGCAGGCCGGCTGACGAAGCCTGCGTGCGCCCGGCCAGCAGGTCGGTGAGTTGCGGGCCGGTGCCGCGGTAGGGGATGTGGGTGATGAACAGGCCCGCTACCAGTTTCAAATATTCCATCGCCAAGTGGCCGGCGCTGGCGTTGCCGGCCGAACCATAGTTCAACTGGCCCGGGTGCTTCTTCACGTGGGCGACAAATTCCTTGAAGTCGCGCGCCGGCACGTCGGGGTGGATGACGAACAGGTTGGGCACCTTGGCCAGCAGCGTGACGGGCATGAAGTCCCGGTTCACATCAAACGGCTGGTTAGGGAAGATGAACGGGTTCACGGCCAGCGACCCCACATGGCCCAGGATGAGGGTGTGGCCGTCGGGCGCGGCCTTGGCCACGTCTTGCATCGCCGGCAGGCCGGCGCCGCCGCCCTTGTTTTCAACGTAGACCGTCTGGCCGAGTTGCTTGCTCAGCTCATTGGCCACGGTGCGCGCCACGATCTCACTGGTGCCGCCGGGGGCAAAGGGCACGACGAAGCGGATGGACTGGCGCGGCCATGCCGTTTGGGCCGAAACAAGGCCCGGCAGCGCCAGGGCCGAAGCGCCCAACATGGTGCGGCGGGTGAGGGTCATAGCGGGCCTCCTTGGGGTGCCGCAATTCTGCGGCACGCTCATGCATCAACAGGCCTCACCGGCCGACCCTCAGCTTGGCGTGCGGTGACCGCTCGTTCGGCACGTGCGACGCGATCGCCAGCACGGTGGCGGATCAGCCATCCAGGCTGATTTAGGGAGGGTGGGTATCCGCCAGATTCCGCGCACGCTGCGTCGGGTGTAGGTTGCCGTTATCTGAAATGTCAGCGACGACGCGCACCCCTACAACCAGGGCTCGATGCCCGCGGTGGCGCCCGATGGCACGATCTACGTCTCGTACATTGCCGCCACACCCGACACGAGGTTCGAGTCGAGTGCCGCCGTGCTGGCACGTTCGAGCGACGGCGGGAAGTCCTGGCGCAACGTGCAGGGCCCGCGCATCCACGACGACACCAACTGCTACCCGCGCCAGTTGCCCGGCACCGGGCAGGGCCGACAGACATTGAGCGCACAGAACCACCGCATCCACGGCTTCCCGTCGCTGGCGGTGGACTCCAGCACCGGGCGCGTGCACCTGACGTGGACGGACAACCGCGGCCATCCGAGTTGTGGCTACGAAAAGGGCGGCAGCTTCGACCCGCTGGCCGGCAACACACAGAATCGCACCTGGCTCTACAGCGACGACGGCGTCAACTTCAGCGCGCCGGCCGCTTTGACCGCCCCCTTCGACGACACGCTGTACCCTGCGATCGCGGCGCGCGACGGCAAGGTGCTGATCGGCTACTACACGCGCCGCCATGCCAAGGCTGCGGGCGGGTACGGGCTTGACGGCCGCTGCTCGGTGCGCGTAGCAGCGCTGGGGCAGGCCGGTGTTCCCGACGGCACGCTGGCCAGCGTGACCTTCGGCACGGGCGCCAACCTGCAGACCAACGTCTGCATCGACTACGCCGCCAGGCGTTCGTCCGATGGCGGCCAGACCTTCGATGCCGAGGTGCGCTTGTCGAGCGAATCGTCAAATCCGTGGGTGCTGTTCACCGGTTCCTTCATCGGCGACGACACCGGCGTGGCGTTGGACGCGCACAACCGCACCGTTGCGGTGTGGACCGACTTTCGCCGCAACCCCGGCAAGGGCGGCGGCCGGGTGACGCCGCCCAACCAGGATGCGGTCGTGCGCGTGCTCCCGTAGCGCACCGTGGCGCCTTCGCTTGCCCTGCCGGCCGCCGTGGGGGCCGGCAACCGCCGCGGCAGCGCTGTCAGCGCTCAGCCACCCATGCGGGCCAGGACCCGGTCCACCATCAACCCGGATTGCCCCAGGTAGTTCGCAGGGTCAAGCAAGCGTTGCAGCGCGGCGCGATCCACATGGGCGTTGATTTGCGGGTGCGCCACCAGCAGCTCCAGCAGCGGCGTCTTTTTCGCCAGAGCCTCGCGGCACAGGTCGTAGACCAGATCGTGCGCGACTTCGCGGCCGATGAAGGGCCCCAGGCCCATCATCACCGCCTCGCTCATGGCCAAGCCCTGGGTCATGTCGATGTTGCGGCGCATCGCCGTGGCATCCACTTCCAGGCCTTCCACCACGGCGCGCACTTGCTTCAAAGCGCCAGCCAGCAGGCAAAAGGCCTCGGGCAGCACGATCCATTCGATCTGCCACGGGCCCGTGGAGCGCTCATGGTCGGCCACCATGGCGTCCATCAGCGCGGCGGCATGTTGGCGCAGCACCGAGATGGCACCGTGCGTGTAGGCGCTGCTGATCGGGTTGCGCTTTTGCGGCATGGTGCTGCTGCTGCCACGGCCATGGTGGTAGGGCTCGTAGACCTCGCCAACCTCGGTTTGCATCATCAGCTTCACGTCCAGGCTGAGCTTGCCCAGCGTGCCGCCCACCAGGCCCATGAAGGCACCAACTTCGGCGATGTTGTCGCGGCTGGTGTGCCAGGTGATCAGCGGCTGCTTCAAGCCCAGCTCAGCGCACACGCCCGCTTGCGTTTCCATGGCCCCGCGTTCCAGCGACGCCAGTGTGCCGGCGGCCCCGGCGAACTCACCTTCAAGCACCCGTTCCTTCAACTGGGCCAGGCGTTCCAGGTGGCGCAGCACGGCGGCCAGCAGGCCGGCCATCTTGTAGCCGAAGGTCACCGGAATGGCCTGCTGCAAGTTGCTGCGGCCGATGACGGGCGTGTCGCGGTGTTCACGCGCCAACTTGGCCAGGCCCTGGGCGATGGCCTTCAGCTCCACCTCCACCAGCGCCAGGGCCTCGCGGATTTGCAGCACGGTGGCGGTGTCGGTGATGTCCTGCGTGGTCGCACCCCAGTGGCAGTACTCGCCCAGCTTGTCGCGGCACAGCTTGTTGAGCTGGCTCACCACGCCCAGCACGGGGTAGCCGATGCGCTCGGTGGCCGCGCGCAGCTGTTCCATGTCGATTTGCGTCACGTTGCAGTGCTGCACGATCTCGTCTGCTGCCTCTTGCGGAATCAACCCCAGGCGGCCTTGCACACGCGCCAGTGCGGCCTCGATGTCGAGGTACTTTTGCGTGCGGTTCTCATCGCTCCACACCTGGCGCATGGGCTCGGTGGTGAAGATGCCTTTGAAGATCGATGAATCGATGATGCTGGCGGTCATGGTGTGCGTCTGAAGCCTCGGTATGGATCAACCGGTTGTGCGCCTGCCTCACTCAGCGAAGCGAGGCTTCGGCGTCCATGGTGAGCCAGCCCTCGTGATCCTGCGCCCACAACTTCACCGTCTGGCCCACGCGGCGGCCACTCACGCGCATCGGCCGGCCCTCGATGGTGGGCCGCACGGCGCGGAACTGGAATCTGGCCACGTCGGCGCGCGGCATCTCGCGGCGCAGCAGATCCATCAGCAGCGTGGCGATCAGCGGCCCATGCACGACCAAGCCGGCATAGCCCTCCACCTCGGTCACATAACGCCGGTCGTAGTGGATGCGGTGGCCGTTGAAGGTGAGTGCGCTGTAGCGGAACAGCATCACCTCATCGGGCACGATGGTTCGCACCCACGCTCCCTGCGCTCGCTGCCCCCGAAGGGGGCGCGTTGCCGAATCGGGAAAGCCGGATTCGGCAACATCGCTTTGCACCGGCTCGGGTGCCTTCACGGGCGCTGGCTCCACATCGCCGGGCCGCTTGGCTTCGCGGTAGACGATGTCGTGAAACTCGACGATGGCCGGCTCGGCTGCACCGTTCGTGCGCAGTTCATGCCGCACCTTCACGAACACCAGCTTGCCGGTGCGCCCTTCCTTCACGTTGACCGCGTCGATGGTGGAGCTGCGGGCCACGTCGTCGCCCACGCACAAGGGCGCGCGAAACTCGAACTGGCTGCCGGCCCACATGCGCCGCGGCAGTGCAACGGGTGGCATGAAGCCGCCGCGCTGCGGGTGGCCGTCGGGCCCGATCTCGCTGGCCCGGCGCAGCGGCAGGAAGTACAGCCAATGCCACAGCGGCGGCAGCGGCGTGCCGGTGCGCACCGCGGCGTCAGGGTGGTCGAGCGTGGCGGCCAGGGCGCGCACGGGCGTGGCGCTGATGTGATCCACCAAGGTTTCGCTGCGGCCGAGCCAGGACTGAAGGTCTTCCACGGTGTGCTCGTTTTTCAAGGTGGCGGGATTGTGCCCAGGCGTGTCGCGCGTCAGTAGCCGCGCTGGCGCTGCACGACGTGCTGCAATGGCTGATCCTGCGCCAGCGCGCGCAGGTTGGCGGCCACCATGCCGGCAGCGCTGCGTTCATCGGTCAGCGCTGCGGCATGCGGCAGCACCGTCACGCGCGGGTGCGCCCAGTACGGGTGCACGGCCGGCAGCGGCTCGGCGTGAAAGACATCGAGCACGGCGTGGGCCACGTGGCCGCTGTTCAGCGCGGCCAGCAAATCGGCATCGACCACATGCGCGCCACGCGCCAGGTTGACCAACGCGGCGCCGCTGGGCAGGTGGTTCAGGAACGCGCCGTCGATGAGGCCGCGCGTGGCCGGCGTGAGCGGCAGCAGGTTGATGACGACGTGGCTGCGCGCCAGCAGCGCGGGCAGCGCCGCCAAACCGCTGTCTGCGTGCGACACGTCAGGCCGCGGGCCGGCGTGCTGCGCCCAACCCGCCACGGTGTAGCCCTGCGCGGCCAGGCGCCGCGCCACGGCGCTGCCCAGCACACCCAGGCCGAGCACGGCCACGTTCACCTCGGCGGCGCGGCGCTGTTCGAGCGGCTGCCAGCGCTGCTGGCGCTGCTGCGCGGCGTAGCTGAAGAAGCCGCGGTGCAGGGCGAGCGTGGCCCACAGCGCGGTCTCGGTCATGGCCGCGGTGAGGGCCGGGTCGACCATGCGCGCCAGCGGCACCTGCTGCGGCAGGCTGGGGTCAGCCAGCAGCCGGTCGACGCCGGCCCACAGGCTTTGGATCAGGCGCAAGTTGGGGTAGGCGCGCAAGCTGCCCGGCGCGGGGTTGGCCACCACGGCGGCGTCAATGGCGTGCGCCTGTGCAGCGGCCTGTTCTTCATTCAACCAAGTCACTTCGGGCGCGGCTTGCGCCAGGGCTGCGCGCCAGGCCGCCGCTTCAGCTTCAGGCCATTGGCCACACAGCAACACCTTCATGCGGCATGCGCCAGCAAAGCGCGCAGCGCCGCGCTCACGGTTTGCGCGCGCACGCTGGCGCGGTCGCCGCCCAGTTGCAGCAACTGCGCCTGGGCCGGCGTGCCGCGCACGGCCAGTGCCAGCCACACCGTGCCCACCGGCTTGGCCGGCGTGCCACCCGCCGGGCCGGCCACGCCGGTCACGGCGACAGTGAGGTGTGCTTTTGAGTGGTTAAGCGCCCCCTGCGCCATGGCCACCGCCA
>JAYUHT010000144.1:0-6283 GCA_043766725.1 Burkholderiales bacterium
CTCAACCAAGCGGTTAAGCAGCCGGCGCGGCAGATAACTGGCGAGTGTTTGGGGTGTGTGATCCATGAGCTAGCCGAGCATTCTCAGCCCCCCTAGAACCTGTGCAGCTAGTGGTTTGCAATGGCGCGGCGTGGCCACCCTCTGCACACAATGCTCGCGACCTGCAATTCCTGGCAGGCCTGGAGCCCACGCATGCCGATGCCCACCACCACTCCTGCCACGGCCCCCGCTATCAAGGTCTTCGACCATGGTGACCAGGCCCTTGAAGAGCAGATGCAGCGCGGCCTGAATTTGTTCTTGCGCCTGAAGAACCCGGCGCAGATGCCCGCACTGTTGACGGCCATCAAGGCCCACCAACCGGCGGTGCGCGAGGCCCTGGCCAACCTGCACTATGTGCACTTCGCGCGCTTCTTGCCTACCCAAGACTTCGGCACGCTGATTGTGGTGACCGAGTACGACGGTGACTTGAAGTCCTACATCATGGATTTCGTGGCGGTGATGGGCGACATCTTCACCGCCATCCTCGAATTCATTCAAGACGCACCGCGCCTGCCGGTGCAGAAGTACCCGCAAGACTTCTGGGCCTTCGTTCAAGCCAACAACATGGAGCAGGTGCAGCCCTGGTCGGCGTACAAACAGTCGACGGTGATCGAGCTTGAAGGCGGCAAACGCAGCTTGCCTGCGCCGGTGCCCGATGCGCCGGCCGCGCAGCTCGACCTGAGCGACATTCAAGGCAACATCCTGCGCGGCTACCGCGTGCACTTTGCGCGCCACTTTGCGCTGCAAGTGCAAGACGCTGCACAGGCGCGCCGCTTCATTGCGGGTGTGGTGGGGGGTGATGAAGCACGCTTTCCGCAAGTCACCACCGCCGAGCATTGGCAGCAGCGCCCGGAGTACTTTCTGAACCTGAGCCTCACCTGCGAAGGCCTGGCCGCGCTGGGCGTTGATGCCGCAACCCTGGCCTTGTTCCCGCAGGCTTTTCGAGAAGGCGCGGCCAAGCGCGCTGAAGACCTGGGTGACGTGGGCAGCAGCGCGCCGGCGCAGTGGCGCCTGGGTGGGCCCGGCGCGCCGGTGCACCTGCTGGTTTCGCTGTTCACCGATGGACACCGGGCGGCCCACCTGGCCCAGCGCAGCAGCCAACTGCGCGCCTTGTTTGCCGGCCATGGGCTGCGCGAAGTCTCGTGCCATGACGCCTGCGCCCTGCCCGAAGGCAAGGTGCACTTCGGCTACCGCGACGGCATTGGTCAGCCGCGCATTGCCGGCACACCGGGCAAGCAGGCACCCGACATGCAGCCGGCCAGCGCGGCCGGTGAGTTCCTGCTCGGCAAGGACTACATCAACCAGTACGGCGGCAACTTTGCCGGCGATTTGCCAAGCAGCCTGGTGGACAACGGCAGCTACGCCGCGCTGCGCCTGCTCAAGCAAGACGTGGCGGCGTTCGAGGCGGCCATCGCCGAAGCCGCTTCACGCAGCAACATGGACGCAGAACTGATCGCCGCCAAGCTGATGGGCCGCTGGCGCGACGGCTCGCCGCTGACACTGGCGCCGCTGGCCCCGCAGCCGCACATGGCGCCCGATCAGATCAACAAGTTTGACTTCGCGCCGAACACGGCGCGGCCCGATACGTTCGACGATTCGAAAGGCCTGCGCTGCCCGATGGGCTCGCACATCCGCCGCCTGAACCCGCGCGGCGCGTTGGTCACGGGCAAGCCGCACAGCCGGCGCATCATCCGCCGCGGCGTGCCATACGGCCCGGCCTATGACCCGGCCAAACCGAACGACAGCATCGAGCGCGGCCTGCTCGGCCTGTTCATTTGCGGCGACCTGGAAATGCAGTTTGAATTCTTGGTCAAGGTGTGGGCGAACGACGACCTGGCCAGCGCCGGCATCCGCAACACGCGCGACCCGCTGCTGGGTGCGCAGCCACCTGAAGGCGGCAAGTTCGAAATCCCCACTGACGACTCGCGCAACCCGATCCGCCTTTACCTGCCGCGGCTGGTGCACACGCAAGGCAGCCTGTATCTCTTCATGCCGGGCATCGGCGGCCTGCGCCACTTGGCTGCCCTGGCCACGATATCGGGCACGCCATGATCAACCCGCGCCTGGCCACGCAGGTCGAGGCCCTGGTGGGCCAGGCTGGTGCGGCCAGCGTGCCCTCGGGCCTGCTAGCTTGGTGGGGCCGCGCGGTGTTGCCGGATGGGCAGCCCGGTGCGTCAAGCTTGAGCCAGCCGCAATTCGAAGGCCTGTACGGCGTGCTCCAACAAGCGGCATTGGCGCCTGGTGCAGTGCCCTCTTTGCTGGCGCTGAAGGCGCCGACCGTGGCCATGCGGCCCGATGGCGAGGTGCCGGTGGCGTTGGTGAACCTAGCCTACAGCACATGGCGCAACAAGTTCGCCGCACGGCTGGATCAAGCCGCCGCACTGGGCAGCTGCCTGGCCGAGCCCACGCCGCCACTGCGCGATGTGATCGACACGCGCCGGGTGTTCATGGCCGCGCCCTTGTTGCACGACCAATGGGGCCAGGCGGTGCCGGCGTTTCGCGGCAGCACTGTCACCTTCGCTTTCGATGCGCGCTTCATGGTGCAGGCCGCGGGGCAACAGCCGCCGGCGCAGTTCGAGTTCGACGCCGGTGATGGCCGCGGTTATCAGACCGTACAGCTCGGCGGCACGGCACGCGCCAGCTACGGCACGGCAACGTCGGCCGCATGCAGCGTGCGCGTGGTCGTGAACGGCCAAGCGCTGGCTGCCGCATTCAGCCTGCCGTTAAGCGCCCAACCCGCGGCCCCGGTGCCGAGCGAAACCTGGGCCTTGCAAGCGGCCAACGGCAGCACCGGTGCCGCCTTTGTGTACCTCGGCGCCGGGCATCAACAACTGACCCACCCGCTGATCATGGCCGAGGGCTTTCCGGGCGGCTATGCCAGCGACTACCTGTACGACATGCTCAACCAGCACGGCACCGCCGCGGCACTGCGCGCGGCCGGCTACGACCTGGTGATCCTCGGCTTTGGCAACGGCATGGCACGCATCGAAGCCAATGCTGAAGTGGCGCAGGCCTGCATCGAACAAGCCATGCAGCGCACGCCCAACGCGCTGGTGGTGGGCGGGGTGAGCATGGGCGGGCTGGTCACCCGGCTGGCGCTGGCCAGCATGGAGTCGCGCGGCCAGCCGCACCAGACGCGCACCTTCCTCACCATCGACACGCCGCATGCCGGCTCGCACACTAGCCTGGCCGTGCAGTGGTTTGCGCAGTTCTTCAAGACCGCCAGCCCCACGGCGGCACTGTTGGCGGCCTTGCTCGATTCGCCGGCCAACCAGCAGTTCGTTACCCGCTGCCTGGTGGCGGGGCAGCCCATTGAAAGCCCGCTGCGCACGGCGCTGCTCAAGACCCTGAATGCCTTGGGCAACTACCCGCAGCAGCCACAGCGCCTGGCCGTGGCCTGCGGCGCGGGCGATGGTTGCGCAGTGCTCGCGCCGGGCGCTTTGATGTTGAACTGGCACGGCAGCGCCTTCGCCCAGGCCGAGCTGCATGCCCTGGCTGCCGGCGGCGAACCGGCCTTGCTGGCCAGCGGCTACAGCCTGCTGGCCGATGGCCGCACGGCCGCCCCCTTGTTCGCTGCCGACAGTCAACCCTGGGAGGGCGCACCCGGCGGCCAGAACCAGTACAACCTCGTCGCTGCCACCATCGCACGCAGCCTGGCGTTAGGTGAAGTGGCGGTGCCGGCGCCGCAGGTGTGCACCGTGCCCACGGTGAGCGCGCTAGACCTGCGCAGCGGGCCGTTCGAGCCCGTGCCACCCCCCGGCAGCGGCGCCTCGCCGTTTCACGACTACATCAGTTGCGAAACCAACCAGATGCACTTGCAGTTCACGCCAGCAGTCAGCCGCTGGTTGATCGACCGCCTTGGCGACCCGCGCCAACATGCCCGCTAGGCCGCAGTGCGCAGCACGAAGGTACCCCCATGATCAACCCATTTGACCCCACCACGTTCAACCCCCACGACCCGGCGTTCATTGCCAACCCAGGTCCCACCTACGCTCAGTTTCGGGACAACGCGCCCGTGGCCAAGGTGCATGTGGCACTGCCCAATGGCTTTGTGTTGTACGACGCCTGGTGGGTGTTCCGCCATGCCGACGTTCAGGCCGTGCTGCGCGACAAAGACCTGTTCCTGAAGAACGCCGCCAACGCAGCGCCTGCGCCCGGGCCCTTCGGCGTGCTGGAGAACATGCCCAAGGGCATCTTCTCGATGGACCCACCGCGCCATGACGTGCTGCGCCCGATGCTCGACGCCATGCTCGCCCAGGCGATTGCCCAGGTGCCGGCCGTCACCGCCGAACTGGCGCAACCCTTGCTGCAAGCCGCACGCAAGGGCCGGCGCATGGAGCTGGTGAATGCCTATGCCATGCCGCTGCCGTCGAGCGTGTTGATGAGCGTGCTGGGCCTGCCCAAGGAGCATTGGGCTGGCGTCGAGCAGTGGGTCAGCGCCATCCTGGCCGGCAACGACTTCACCGCGCCCATGGCGCAGCGCCTGGGGGCGGGCACCTGCGCCATGGCGTTGGGCGGCTACTTCGCGGCGCTGATGCGCGGCTGCCCGGTCAAGGCCCATGCCGGCGGCATGATGGACTTGATGCTGAGCCAGGGTGTGCCGCAGGGCATGACGCCAGACGAGATCCAGATGACCTCGATCAACCTGGCCGTTGCCGGCTACCTGTCCACGGTGTTCCTCATCGCCACGGGCACCTGGAGCCTGTTGCAGCAGCCCGATCAACTGGCGCTGCTGAGGGCGCGCCCGGAACTGATGGCCAACGCCGTGCAGGAAATGGTGCGCCTGGATTCGCCCGTGCAAGTGACCGACCGCGTGGCCGCCGCCGACACCACGCTGGGCGGCGTGGCCATCAAGGCGGGCGACCGCATCGGTGTGGTGGTGGGCTCGGCCAACCGCGACCCGGCGGCGTTCAAGAACCCGGATCAGCTCGACTTGCTGCGCGACACCGACGGCCATGTGGGCTTTGGCGCCGGCATTCACTTTTGCCTGGGCGCGCCACTGGCCGAGAAGGTGGCGCCCGTGGCCTTCAAGGCGCTGTTTGATGCGTTCCCTGATTTGCGGCTTGACGGCCAGCCGCAGTGGCTGGCCGACCCCTACCTGCGCAGCGTGGCCAACTTGCCGTTGGCGTTTGGCTGAACGTTTCGGGCTTGGTCTAAACGACCATGCCCTTGATGTTCAGCCCGGGCACGGTGCGCCGGGCCGGGTTCTCGGCGCCGAAGGTCTCGGCGGCGCCCGGGCGCTTGAGTTGGCTGGCCAGATCATCCAGCGCGTTGGCCAGGCGGTCGGCCAGGCCCATGGCGCAGGCGATCAGCCACGAGCCCGTGCCGTGGTCCTCGCCGCTTTCTTGATCGAGAAAATGATCTGCGGCGCGCGCCGCCGCATGGAATTGGTGCGCCAGCGTGCGCAGCCTTTGCAGCGGGTGCATCAGGCCGGTTTCGGGTGGGCGGTCTTTCAGGCCCTTGGCCAACACGTCAAGTTCACCGGCCACTTCTTCGGCCACGGTGAGGCAGATCGATACCAGCCACGACGCCGTTTCGTGATCTTGCGCACTCTCTTGCGCGACGAAATGGTCGGCCGCGCGGGTGGCCGCGCGCACCTGGTGTGCCATGCCGCCCAGGCGCCGCAGCTGCTGGTAATGCTCGTCGCCAGCCTTGCCGCCAGCGGCGGAATTCGACTTGGCCATCTCGGGCGGCTCAGTGCCCAATATGGTGGTTCTTTTGTCGTTCATGGGTCACCTCGCAAGCTCGGAAACAAGCACGGGAACAAGCACGGGAACAAGCACGGGGATGGCATATTTTCGGTTCGCCGGGCCAGTAATTCAGCCGGCCGGCGCCAAGCTGCCAACTGTTCACGCGCAGTCGGTGGCGGAGAGGGCGGGATTCGAACCCGCGGGGGGTTATTAGCCCCCACACGCTTTCCAGGCGTGCGACTTAAACCGCTCATCCACCTCTCCCGCGGCGGCTTCGCAAGCAGCCCGCGAAGCCGGAAATTCTAGCCCGCCCTCAACGCGTGCTTAACCCGCCATCACCGCCTTGTTGCGCAGCCACTCCAGCAGCACGACGTCGAGCGCACGCTCGTGGGTGCATTCCAACACCACCGGCGGCGCGCAACCAGCTTCGTAGGCCTCGCGCCAGCGCAGCGCGCACACGCACCAGCGGTCGCCAGGCTTGAGGCCGCCGAAGCGGTGTTGCGGTCACGACCTCGAGGTGTGTCCCTCTTCTTCCATTTTGTCTCGTCACGCTT
>JAYUHT010000145.1:0-6262 GCA_043766725.1 Burkholderiales bacterium
CGGCTTGGCTGAATCCGGCCTGCCCGGGCTGCTGGTGAACGACACGCTGGCCGCGCTGCAAACCCTGGCCGGCGCCTGGCGTGCACGCTTTCATTTGCCGCTCATCGCCGTGGCCGGCAGCAACGGCAAGACCACGGTCACGCAGATGATCGCCAGCATCTTGCGCCACTGGCTGGGCGAAGCGGCCTTCGCCACAGCGGGCAATTTCAACAACCACATCGGCTTGCCGCTGACGCTGCTGCGCCTGCGCCAGGACGACGCCACTTGGCACCGCGCCGCGGTGGTGGAACTCGGCATGAACCACCCCGGTGAAATCGCCCAACTCGCTGCCTTGGCCGCACCCAGCGTGGCGCTGGTGAACAACGCCCAGCGCGAGCATCAGGAATTCATGGCCACGGTTGAAGCGGCGGCGCGCGAGAACGGCGCCGTGATCACCGCCTTGCCCGGCGCGGGCGTGGCGGTGTTTCCGGCGCAGGATGAATTCACGCCGCTGTGGCGCGAACTCAGCGGCGCGCGCCGCGTGCTCACCTTCGCTCTCGATGCGCCTGGTGACGTGGGCGGCACCGCGATCAGCGCTGCCGATGTGAGCGGCGCCGCGCAGTGGGTGGCCAACCGCTGGCAGGTGCAGCTCACCACACCGGCCGGCCATGCCACGCTGCGCCTGAACGTGGCCGGCGTGCACAACGTGAAGAACGCGCTGGCCGCGGCCGCGGCGGCGTTGGCGGCGGGCGCGCCACTGGCCGCCGTGGTACACGGCTTGCGCGCCTTCGAGCCGGTGAAGGGCCGCTCGCAACTCAAAAACATCAGCTTGCAGGGGGCACAGGCCACGCTGGTTGACGACAGCTACAACGCCAACCCCGATTCGGTGCTCGCCGCCATCGAGGTGCTGGCCGCCATGCCCGCGCCGCGCTGGCTGGTGCTGGGCAGCATGGGCGAAGTGGGCACGCAAGGCGCGCAGTTCCACGCTGAAGTGGGCGCGCGTGCGCGGCAGCGTGGCATTGAACATTTCTGGGCGGTGGGCGGCGAGTGCGAACCCGCAGCAGCGGCTTACGGCGACGGCGCGCGCTGCCTGGCAGATGCGAGCGCCGCCGTGGCCGCGCTGGCTGGGTTGGCCCACGCGCCGCCGGCCGCATCGGTGCTGGTCAAAGGCTCGCGCTTCATGCGCATGGAGCAAGTGGTCAGCGCCTTGCAGCCAGGGAGCCCCCATGCTGTATAGCCTGACGCAGTGGTTGCACGCCAGCTACCCCGAGCAGCTCGGCTTCCTGCGCGTCTTTCAATACATCACCTTTCGCGCGGTGATGGCGGCCATGACCTCGCTGCTCATCGGCCTGGCGTTCGGGCCCTGGGTCATCCGGGCCTTGAGCGCCCTGAAGATCGGCCAGCCGGTGCGCGAATACGCCATGCAAAGCCACCTGGCCAAGAGCGGCACGCCCACCATGGGCGGCGTGCTGGTGCTCATTGGCATCGGCGTGTCAACGCTGCTGTGGTTCGACTGGAGCAACCGCTTCGTCTGGATCGTCATGATCGTCACGTTCGGCTTCGGCGCCATCGGCTGGGCCGACGACTGGCGCAAAGTGGTGCAGAAAAACCCTGAAGGCATGCCGTCGGGCGAGAAGTTCCTGTGGCAGTCGCTGATCGGCATCGTCGCCGCGCTGTACCTGGCGTTCAGCGTCTCGGAAACGTCCAACCTGCGCGTGGTGGAACTGTTCTTGCGCTGGGTGCAAAGCGGCTTCTCGAATGACCTGCCGCCCAAGGCCGACTTGATGGTGCCGTTCTTCAAAACGGTGAGCTACCCGCTGGGCGTGTTCGGCTTCATCACGCTCACCTACTTCGTCATCGTGGGTTGCAGCAACGCCGTCAACTTAACCGATGGCTTAGATGGCCTGGCGATCATGCCGGTGGTGATGGTGGGCACCGCGCTGGGCGTGTTCGCCTACGTGGTGGGCAATTCGGTGTATTCGAAGTACCTGCTGTTCCCGTACATCCCTGGTGCCGGTGAACTGCTCATTTTCTGCGCCGCCATGGCCGGCGCGGGGCTGGCCTTTTTGTGGTTCAACGCCCACCCGGCGCAGGTGTTCATGGGCGACGTGGGCGCGCTGGCCTTGGGCGGCGCGCTGGGCACGGTGGCGGTCATCACGCGGCAGGAAATCGTGCTCGGCATCATGGGCGGGGTGTTCGTGGCCGAAGCCTTGTCGGTGATGCTGCAGGTGAGCTGGTTCAAGTGGACCAAGCGCAGAACCGGCAAAGGGCGGCGCATCTTCAAGATGGCGCCGCTGCACCACCACTTCGAAAAGTCAGGCTGGACCGAGACGCAGGTGGTGGTGCGCTTCTGGATCATCACCATGTTGCTGTGCCTGGTGGGCATGGCGAGCTTGAAACTGCGCTGATGTTGCACCTGCAACACCTCAACGTGCTGGTGCTCGGCCTGGGCGAGTCGGGCCTGGCCATGGCGCTGTGGTGCGCGCGCCATGGCGCAAAAGTGCGGGTGTGGGATTCGCGCGAGCCGCCGCCCCACGCACAGGCGTTGCATGAAGCAGCGCCGCAAGCTGCGCTGTTCAGTGGGGCGCTGGATGCCGCCGCGTTGGGCGATGCCGCGCTGGTGCTCAAGAGCCCGGGCCTGGCGCCGCACGATGAACGCATTGCCCCGGTGCTGGCCGCGGCGCGCGAACGTGGCGTGCCGGTGCAGGGCGAACTCGACTTGTTCAACCGCGCCCTGGCTGATCTGAAAACCGAACGCGCTTATGCGCCGCAGGTCTTGGCCATCACCGGCACCAACGGCAAGACCACCACCACGGCCATGACGGCGCTGCTGGTGCAGCGCGCCGGGCGCAGCGTGGGCCTGGCCGGCAACATCGGGCCAACGCTGCTCGACACGCTTTGGCAGCAGCTGCAAGGCGAGTTGCCGCAGGTTTGGGTGCTGGAGCTTTCCAGTTTCCAACTGCACGATTTGAACGGGCCCCCAGGACCGGGCGAGCCCGGCCCGCCCCCCGAGGGGGATCGATCGAAGTGGCAAAGCCACATTCGATCGAGCGGTTTCGAGCCCAGCGCGGCCACGGTGCTGAACATCAGCCAAGACCACCTCGACTGGCATGGCGACATGGCCGCGTACACCGCAGACAAGGCGCGCATCTTCGGCACGCAGGGCTTGATGATTCTTAACCGCGACGATGAGGCGACGCTGGCTCTGCGCCCGGCGCCGCAAGCCGTGGCCGGCGCCAAGCCCAAGCCGGGCAAGGCGGTGAAGACCACGCAGCGCGCCGCCGTCACCTTTGGCCTGGATGCACCCACGCGGGCCGGCGACTTTGGCCTGGTGGTTGAGAACGGCATGGCCTGGTTAGTGCGTGCGCAGATCGTCGATGAAACCCGCAAACGTGGCGCCGCTGACGCGCAAGAGCTGTACCTGCAACACCTGATGCCTGCTGACGCCTTGCGCGTGCGCGGGCGTCACAACGCGGCCAATGCCTTGGCTGCGCTGGCCCTGGCCACGGCCGTCGGCTGCCCGCTGGCGCCCATGCTGCACGGCCTGCGCGAATACCGCGGCGAGCCGCACCGCGTTGAGTTCATCGGCAGCGTGGCCGGCATCGAAGCCTTTGACGACAGCAAGGGCACCAACGTGGGCGCCACCGTGGCCGCGCTCGACGGCCTGGGCGCAGACCAGGCGCCGGGCAAGCTGGTGCTCATCCTCGGTGGCGATGGCAAAGGCCAAGACTTCTCGCCGCTGCTGGCACCGCTGGCGCGTCATGCACGAGCCGTTGCGCTCATCGGCCGCGATGCCGGCCTGATCGAAGCAGCGATAGCCAGCGCCAACCTGCACATGCAGAGGCATACCACCTTGGAGCAAGCCACCGCCTGGTGCTTCGAGCAAGCCCAGCCGGGCGACGCGGTGCTGCTCAGCCCGGCCTGCGCCAGCCTGGACATGTTCCGCAACTACGGCCACCGGGCCGAAGTCTTTGTCGCCGCGGTGCAGGCCTTGGCGCATGAGCGCGGGGAGCTGGCGGCATGATGGCCCTGGGCGCTCGCCTGTCGGCCGTCTTCACGCGCGTGTTCGCGCCGCGCGAGCAGCCGCTGCCGGTGCGCGACGCCTTGCCGCGCGGCCGCGCGGCACAAGCGCGCAGCGCCGGGTTCGACCAGGCCTTGGTCGCTGTGGTGGTGGCCTTGCTGGCGCTGGGCCTGGTGATGGTTTATTCGGCTTCGGTGGCCTTGCCCGACAGCCCGCGCTTCAACCGCTTCGCGCCGGCTCATTTTCTCAACCGCCATGCACTGTCGCTGGCCATTGGCCTGTGCGCGGCGCTGGTGGTGGTGCAGATTCCCGTCAGCTTCTGGGAACGCTTTGCGCCCTGGGTCTTCGTGGCCGCGCTGCTGCTGTTGGTCCTGGTGTTGATTCCGCAGATTGCGCCGCGCATCAACGGCGCACGGCGCTGGTTGCCGCTGGGCGTGATGAACTTCCAGCCCAGTGAACTGGCCAAGCTGGGCATGGCCATGTACGCCGCCAGCTACATGGTGCGCAAGATGGATGTGAAAGAGAAGTTCTGGCAAGCCGTGTGGCCCATGGCGGTGTCGCTGGGCGTGATCGGCCTGTTGCTGCTGGCCGAGCCGGACATGGGGGCTTTCATGGTCATCGCCGCCATCGCGCTGGGCATCTTGTTCCTGGGCGGCGTGAACGGGCGCATGTTCGCGCTGGGCGTGGCGGTGTTGCTCGGCGCGTTCGTGTTGATGATCGCGCTCAGCCCGTGGCGCGCCCAGCGCATCTTCGCCTACCTCGACCCCTGGAACCCGCTGTATGCGCAGGGCAAGGCGTATCAGTTGACTCATTCGTTAATTGCCTTCGGCCGCGGCCAGCTCTTTGGCCAGGGCCTGGGCGACAGCGTGGAAAAGCTGCACTACCTGCCCGAGGCGCACACCGATTTCCTGCTCGCCGTCATTGGCGAAGAACTCGGCTTCATCGGCGTGCTGGCGGTGGTGATCGCGTTCTTCTGGTTGACGCGGCGCATCTTCCTCATTGGCCGCCAGGCCATTGCGCTGGACCGCATCTTCGCCGGCCTGATGGTGCAGGGCCTGGGCCTGTGGGTCGGCGGCCAGTCGTTCATCAACATGGGCGTGAACCTGGGCGTGCTGCCGACCAAAGGGCTGACGCTGCCGCTGCTGAGCTACGGCGGCTCGGCGATTCTGATGAACCTTGTCGCCTTGGCGATAGTCCTGCGCGTCGATGCTGAAAATCGGCAACTCATGCGCGGAGGCCGCGCATGAGCCCGCCCGGCCGCCCGAAGGGCGAATTCCTGAATGCGAAGCATGAAGGTACCCCAGTGAGCGCTTTGCGCAGCAGAGCGCCGGCGCATTGCCCCGGTGGCCGATTTCGGTGCAGGCTCATATCGCGCAGCGATGTGAAGCGCGCCACGCGCGCGTGCCGGAACCAGAACAGGCAATTGATGCGCGGAGGCAGACCGTGATGCCGCACCTCGTTGTCATGGCCGCGGGCACTGGCGGGCACATCATTCCCGGCCTGGCCGTGGCGCGCGAAATGCAAGCGCGCGGCTGGAGCGTGAGCTGGCTGGGCACGCTGCTGGGCATGGAAAACAAGCTCGTTCCACCCAGCGGCTTGTTGCTGGATAGGGTCGATTTTTCCGGCATGCGCGGCAAGGGCTGGCGCCACACGGTCAGTGGCGCCTTCAAGCTCGTGGCTGCGTTCTTCAAGAGCCTGGGCGTGCTGCGCCAGCGGCGAGCCGACGCCGTGCTTGGCATGGGCGGCTATGTCTGCCTACCCGGCGCTTTAGCCGGCGCGTTGTTGCGCAAGCCGCTACTGCTGGTGAACGCCGACGCCGGCCTGCTGCTGAGCAACCGCGCCTTGCTGCGCCTGGCCGGCCGCGTGGCCTTTGGTTTTGACGGCGCAGCGGCGCGCAGCACGCCACGCGGCGTGGTCACCGGCAACCCGGTGCGGCGCGAAATTGAGCACCTGCCCGCGCCGGCTGAACGTTTCGCTGGCCGCATCGGGCCGCTGCGGCTGCTGGTGGTGGGCGGCAGCCTGGGCGCCAAGGTGTTGAACGACACGCTGCCGGCGGCGCTGGCGTTGCTACCACTTAACGTTCGGCCTGAGCTTGTTCATCAAACCGGCGCCGCGCACGTGAACGCCGTGCGCGCCGCCTACGCCGCAGCCGGTGTGGCCGCCGAGGTGCTGCCCTTCATCGAACGCATGGACGAGCAGCTCGCGCGCTGCGACCTGATCATCTGCCGCGCCGGCGCGGTGACGGTGAGCGAACTCTGCGCC
>JAYUHT010000146.1:0-6253 GCA_043766725.1 Burkholderiales bacterium
GGCCCGCCGAATTCCCAGAACGAGCCGCCGATGGTGTAGATCATGCCCGCGGCCATGTTCACCGAACACATGCCGCCATGCGCGGCGTAGTTGGGCGTACCGAACTGGCGCGCGAACAGGCCGGTGAGGGCCTGCATCTGGTCGCGCCCGCTGAAGAAGGCGAACTTCTTGGGGTCGGTGGCGCGCAGGTGGCTCAGGCGCTGTTCAAGAATGGCAAAGGTCTCATCCCATGAGATCGGCTCGAACTCACCGGCGCCGCGCTCGCTGCCGGGCTTGCGCCGCAAGGGCTGCGTGAGCCGCGCGGGCGAGTACTGCTTCATGATGCCGGCCGAGCCCTTGGCGCACAGGATGCCTTTGTTCAGCGGGTGCTCGGGGTTGCCTTCGATGTAGCGCACCTCGGGGCGGGATGCGCCATCGGCGCCTGCGCGCAAATGCACGCGAATGCCGCAGCGGCAGGCGCACATGTAGCAGGTGGTGGTCTTGACCTGCATGCGCGCACCCGGCAACGGGTTGGCCAGCGGGTCGTGCAGGGGCTGGGTCATGACGGCTTCTGCATGCGGTTTGATGCCGGCCGGCGCTCACACGTAATCTTTGTATTTGTCCAGAAAGCGCACCGGCTTGCTCAGCGCGTCGCGGCGGAACGGGTCGCCCAGTTCGCGCGTGCACATGATCTCGATGACGCAGGTCTTGCGCTGGTTCATCTGCATGTCAATGGCGCGCTGCAAGGCCGGGCCCACGTCTTCCAATCTGTCCACCACGATGCCCTCGGCGCCCATGGCTTTGGCGATGCCGGCGAAGCTCTGGTTGTCAAGCTCACCGGCCACGAAGCGGCGGTTGTAGAAGTCGACCTGATTCTTCTTCTCGGCGCCCCATTGGCGGTTGTGGAAGACCACGGCCGTGACGGGAATGTCGTGCCGCACGCAGGTCATGATTTCGACCATGCTCATGCCCCAGGCGCCGTCGCCGGCATACGCAATGGCCGGGCGCTCGGGCGCGGCCACCTTGGCGCCGATCATGGTGGGCAGGGCGTAGCCGCAGTTGCCAAAACTCATCGGCGCGAAGAAGCTGCGCGGCTCGTCGAAGCGCAAATAACTGTTGGCCACCGAATTGATGTTGCCGATGTCGGTGCTGACCATCACGCGCGCCGGCATGGCTTTTTCCAGCTCGCGCAGCACTTGGCGCGGGTGCAGGTATTGGCCGCCTGAGAACGGCTTCTCTTTGCCGTTCTCTTCGATCATGTCCAGGCTGTAGGCGTCGCGCTCGTGCGTCCAACCATCGAGTTCACTTTCCCAGGCGGCCTTTTCTTCGGCCACCTTGGCTGCGCGCTGCGCCTTGTTGGCGTCGCAGGCCAGCGTCTTGCCGGCCAGCCGCGCCAGCAGCGAAGCCGCCGCCGCCTTGGCGTCGCCATGAATGCCGACGTTGACCTTCTTCACCAGGCCCAGGTTGGTGTGATCGGTTTCGATCTGGATGATCTGCGCATCCTTGGGCCAATAGTCCAGACCGTGCTGGGGCAGGGTGCCGAAGGGCCCCATGCGCGAGCCCAGGGCCAGCACCACGTCGGCTTGGGCGATGAGCTTCATAGCCGCCTTACTCCCTTGGTAGCCCAGTGGCCCGGCCCATAACGGGTGCTTTGATGGGAACGCATCATTGCGCAAGTAACCCGTGCACACCGGCGCGCCCAAGCGCTCTGCCAACGCCTGGCATTCGGCCACCGCATTGCCCAGCACCACGCCGCCACCAGCCAGGATCACCGGGAACTTGGCCTTGGCCAACAACTCGGCCGCCGCGTTCAGGCTGGCCTCGCCACCCGCGCCGCGCTCCACGCGCAGTGGCTGCGGAATTTCGCAGTTCACTTCGCCATAGAAGTAATCGCGCGGAATGTTCAGTTGCGTCGGCCCCAGTTCAGACATGGCGCGGTCAAAACAGCGCGCCGTGAATTCGGCCATGCGCTTGGGGTTGACCACATGGCCCTGGTACTTGGTGAACTCCTGGAACATCGGCAATTGGTTGGCTTCTTGAAAGCCGCCCAGACCCATGCCCATGGTGCCGGTCTCGGGCGTGATCACCACCACCGGGCTGTGCGCCCAGTACGCCGCAGCAATGGCCGTCACGCAGTTGCTGATGCCCGGCCCGTTCTGGCCGATCACCACGCCGTGGCGGCCGCTCACACGCGCATAGCCATCGGCCATGTGCGCCGCACCTTGCTCGTGCACCACCGGGATGAGCGTGATGCCGGCCGGTGCAAAGATGTCCATCGCATCCATGAAGGCCGAGCCCATGATGCCGAACATCGTGTCAACGCCCTGCGCCACCATGGTTTCCACGAAGGCCTCGGAAGGGGTCATCTTCTGCATGCCGGTCACGGCGGCGCGGCGCGGGTGGATGGCGGGGTTTGTCAAGGCAAGTCTCCGGGTGGTGAGTTCGTCAGGGTGGCAGCGCGCGAACGCAGCGGCGGCCAACGTGTTGAGAGTATTCCATCTGCCTGGTGCCGCAGACCTGGGGCTTGACCCAGTGCCTTGATGCCACACTGCCGCCCCATGACTGAACAGCTTTCCATGTTGCCCACAGGCCGCGCGGCGGTGCGTGAACTCTTTGGTTTCGACAGCGATTTGCAAGTGCCCATGTTCGAGCAGGTCGACCAGCATGTGCCTGAACCAGACCCCGCCTACCGCTTCAACCGCGACACCACCCTGGCCATCCTGGCCGGCTTCATGCACAACCGCCGCGTGCTGGTGCAAGGCCTGCACGGCACCGGCAAATCCACCCACATCGAACAAGTGGCCGCGCGCCTGAACTGGCCTTGCGTGCGCGTCAACCTCGATGGCCATGTCAGCCGGCTCGATCTTGTGGGCCGCGACGCCGTGGTGCTGCGCGAAGGCCAGCAGGTGACCGAGTTCAAGGAAGGCATCGTGCCCTGGGCCTTGCAGCGGCCAGTGGCGCTGGTGTTCGATGAATACGACGCCGGCCGGCCCGATGTGATGTTCGTCATCCAGCGCGTGCTCGAACGCGAAGGCCGCTTCACGCTGATGGACCAGAACCGGGTGCTCACGCCGCACCCGGCGTTTCGTTTGTTCGCCACCGCCAACACCGTGGGCCTGGGCAACCTGAACGGCCTTTACCACGGCGCGCAGCGGCTGAACCATGCACAAATCGACCGCTGGAACATCGTGGCCACGCTGAACTATTTGCCGGCTGAAGAAGAGGTGGCCATCGTGCTGGCGCGCGTGCCTGAACTGGCCACCGAAGCCGGCCGCACGCTGGTGCGGCGCATGGTGGCGTTGGCTGATTTAACGCGCGCCGGCTTTGCTGCGGGCGACCTTTCAACCCTGATGTCGCCGCGCACCGTGATCACCTGGGCCGAGAACCTGCAAATCTTTGCCGATGTGGCGCAGGCGCTGCGCTTGTCATTCGTTAACAAGTGCGACGAAGCCGAATGGCCGATCGTGGCGGAATACTTTCAACGCTGTTTCGATGCTGAACTGGGCGGCGGCCCTGGCGCGTTCAAAACATGAGCCTGCCCGGCCGCCCGAAAGGCGATACCGGAGTGCGCAGCACGAAGGTGCTCCCATGAGCCTGCCCGGCCGCCCGAAAGGCGATACCGGAGTGCGCAGCACGAAGGTGCTCCCATGAGCGACGTGCAGCGCCTGGCGCGCGAACAGCAGCGCGTTGAAGCGTTGTGCCTGGCCGCCATCCACGCCCTGGCGCGCGAGCGCAGCCTGCACTTTCGCGGCCGCCGGCTGTACCGCGGCACGCAGCGCCTGCCGGCCTTTGCACCGCACCTGCACCCCAGCCTGGAGCGCGACGACCTGGCTTCGTTCCGCGGCGCGGCCGACGGCCTGGCGCTGCGGCTGCGCGTTTCTAACGCTGAACTGCACCGGCAACTGGCACCGGTTGACGCCATACCGCGCCTGGTGTTCGACATGCTCGAACAGTTTCGCGCCGAGGCGCTGGCCGGTGATGAATGGCCCGGCGTGCGGCGCAACCTGCGCCATCGTTTCGACGCCTGGTCGCGCGGCTTTCACGATGCCGGGCTGGCTGACAGCGCACGCGGCATCTTGCTGTTCACGGTGGCGCAGATCGGCCGCGCCCGCGTCACCAACGAGCCGCCGTTGGAGCAGATTGAAGACGCGATGGAGGCCACCCGCGCCGGCATCGCGCCGTTGCTGGGCCACGCCCTGGCGGCGCTGCGCCGCACGCGGCACGACCAAGCGGCATACGCTGAACACGCCCTGGCGATTGCGCAGGCGGTGGCGCGCTTGTTGGAGCAAGTCGGCGCAGCAGATTTGCCCAGTGCTGCAAGGGCTGGCCACCAGGCCGACGAGCGCCTGACTTTCGGCTTGATCGTCGAGCCTGAAGAGGCGAACGAGCATCACGCCGGCGCCAGCGTGGCACCGGGCCGCGGCCCTGTGCCGGCCGCGGCGGCCGGCGCATATCGCATCTACACCACGGCCTACGACCGCGTGGAGCAAGCCGCCAGCCTGGTGCGCGCGGCGCAGTTGGACGCCTACCGCCGCGAGCTGGATGAACAGGTGCGCCACAGCGGGCTGAACCTCACCCGCCTGGCGCGCGAGCTGCATGCGCTGTTGGCCACGGCGGCGCAAGACGATTGGCAAAGCGCCCAGGAAGAAGGTTTGATCGACGGCCGCCGCCTGGCTCAGCTCATCAGTTCGCCCACCGAACGCCACTTGTTCCGCCAGGAGCAGCGAGCGCCGCAGGTCGACACCGCGGTGACGCTGTTGCTCGACTGTTCCGGCTCGATGCGCCAGCACCTCGGCGTGGTGGCGCCGCTGGTGGATGTGCTGGCGCGTGCGCTCGACGCGGCCGGTGCCAGCGTCGAAGTGCTGGGCTTCACCACGGGCGCGTGGAACGGTGGGCGCGCGTTGCGCGACTGGCAGCGCGCCGGCCGCCCGGCGCAACCGGGGCGGCTGAATGAAGGCTTGCACCTGGTGTTCAAGGAAGCTCACACGCCCTGGCGCCACGCAAGGCGCGGCATTGCGGCGCTGCTCAAGGCCGAGCTGTACCGCGAAGGCGTTGACGGTGAGGCGCTGGCTTGGGCCGCGGCGCGCCTGGCCGCGCGCAGCGAAGCGCGGCGCCTGTTGATCGTGCTGTCAGACGGCTGCCCGATAGACGGTGCCACGCAGTTGGCCAACGGCGCGCAGTATCTCGACCAGCACCTGCAACAAATGGCCGCCAAGATCGAAGGCGACGGCGTGATGGAGCTGGCCGCCATCGGCGTGGGCCTGGACTTGAGCGCCGCCTACAGCCGCTGCCTGGCCATCGACCCCGATGCCGGGCTGGGCCGCTCGCAGCTGCAAGAAGTGTTGGGGCTGATCGCCGGGCGCCGGCCCGTTGCGGCGGCGCAGCTTGCTTTGCGTCAAGCACCTGGTGGCCTGTAACGCTGAAATCGGAAGTCGCTGCCCGCGCGATGCAGGGCACGCTGCGGCGTTGCAAATGCTCGCGATGCCATGGGGCATCGCTGTGCTTTGCGCCTTGCATCGCACCCCGCCTCGCACGTCCCTCGACTCCCATTTCAACGTTACAGGCCACCAGCGCGGTTACGGCATAGACTTTGGCCATGCGTTCGAACCTGCGCTTGCATCGGCGTTCCACGCGCTGGCTCAGCGGCTGGTTGGGCGTGGCGCTCGTGTTCATGCAGTTGGCGGTGTCGGCCTATGCCTGCCCGATGGCACAAGGCGCGGCAAACGTTAACCGTTCAAGTATGGCGGGCAGCAACGTGATGCCAGATTGCGCCGGCAACTCGCCGCTGGCCATGGACCCGGCGCAGCCCTTGTTGTGCCTGGCGCATTGCCAGCAGGGCGCGCAAGCCGCGCAGCCCACGGCCACGCTCGATGCACCGGCCAACCCGGTGCTGCTGGCGGTGCTTGATTGGTCGCCGCTGGCGCTGCACTCGGGCGCGCTTGCCGTGCTGGTGGCGAACACACCTGCATCGAATGCCGGCGCGCCACCGCCCGGCTCGCCCCCCATCTACCTGGCCTTGCTCGTCCTGCGCAACTAGCCTGCGCTGCCTGCCGCGTCTGCCGTTGTGCAGGCGCGGTTTGTTGCAGCCATTCGCTGGGTTTGCTGTGAAGGACACGACATGCCGGATTCGCCATTCAGAACATTGCATTGCATCGCATGGGCTGCCTTGTGCCTGCCCGCATGGGCCAACGCCGGCTTGAGCCTGATGGAGGCCACGCGTCTGGCGCGCGAGCAAGCACCCACGCTGCAAGCGCAGCACAGTGCGCTGGCCGGC
>JAYUHT010000147.1:0-6252 GCA_043766725.1 Burkholderiales bacterium
GCGAAAGCCGCCCGATCAAGACCTCGAATTTGCAACTCGACCGCAGTCCAATCAATAAGTCATCTCAAACTGCAATTTGAGAGGTTGTGCAGACGTTCCCTTAAGGACGCCGCACCCGTGGTGACGCCATAGTCCCCACTCAACGATGGAGCCGGTGATGACTGTGACGTTGACGCAGGTGTTGCTGCAGCAAAACCAGCTCTTGTTGTTTGGGCAACAGGTGTCTGACTTTTACTTGCGTGGCGATCTGGGGCTGGGCCTGGAGCCCGGCGGGCCCATTGGCTTTGCCTGGATTCACGCCATGCAGGCCGCACACGGCACGCGCCAGACTTTGCCTGCACCCTTGCTGATGAGTGTGCACGGGCCGGGCGAGGCCTCTGGTCAGGCTGGCACAGCGGATGAACGCTGCTGGCGCGTGGACAAAACGGATCGCAGCGTGCGCATGCTGCCCAGCCGCAAGACCTGGGCCGAGTGGCTGGGGTTGGGCGACGCCACGCCGGGCTAGGTTCTGGCTCGCTGGGCGCGGGCTCCTCCTCGTCGGGCCTGCCTCACCCACCCGGCCCGCAATCGAGGCAGCGCTCCACCGGCACCGGCCCCATGCGCAGCGCGCGCTGCAACTGGCGCAAGGCCGTGCGCAGGCCCTCTTCGATCACCGGGTGATAGAACGGGCTGTCCAGCATCTGCTGCACCGTGTCGCCACGCTGCACACTCCAAGCCAGCAAATGGCCGATGTGTTCGGCCGCCGGGCCGATCATTTCAGCGCCCAGGAAGCGGCCCGTGCCGCGCTCGCCATACACATGCAAGCCCCCCTGGTTGCGGCCGATGACGCGGCTGCGGCCCTGGTCCTCGAACGACACCGTGCCGGTTTCGAACGCCACGCCGCTGTTCAACAACGCGGCATGGCCGGCGCCGGCCAGCATGATCTGCGGCTCGCTGAACACCACGGCCAGCGGCGCGCGGCGCGGGCGCACGCGCACATCGGGGAAGCGCCCCGCGTTGTCGCCGGCAATGCGGCCCTCATCGGCCGCTTCATGCAGCACGGGCCGGTCATCCTGCACATCGCCGGCGATGAACACCGGCGCAGTGCCGCACTGGCCGGTGCGGCGATCGAAGTGCGGCACGCCGTTGTCGTCGAGCGGCAAGGTGGTGGCCGCCAAGTTGAGCCCGGCCACGTTGGGTTGGCGGCCGGTGGCGGCGAGTAACCATTCAAATGACTCTTCGTGGGGCTGGCCGTCGCTGCTGGTGCAGCGCATCAGCACGCCTTCGGCCAGGCGCGAGGGTTGCAAGTCTTGCGTGGCCAACAGCAAAGGGAATTCGCGTGCGAACACGTAACGCGTCAGCGCCTGCAAGGCCGGGTCGGTGAGCGGGCCCAAGCGCTCGCTGCGGCCATACAGCCGCACGCGCACGCCCAAGCGGTGCAGCGCCTGCGCCAGCTCCAGCGCAATCACCCCGCCACCGGCCACCGCCACCGAGCGCGGCAGCGTGGCCCAGTTGAACACGTCGTCGTTGACGATCAGCCGCTCGCCCAGTTCATGCTGCCAGGCTTCGGGCAACACCGGGTGCGAACCGGTGGCGATGACGATGCGCGCGGCCTGCACGCGGGTGTGGCCATCGACTTCAAGCGTGTCGTCGCTGATGAACCGTGCCTGGCCGCGCAAACGGTGTGCCGCCGGCCACTGCTCCACCGCGTCCAGCACGAAGCCCACGAAGCGGTCGCGTTCGCTGCGCACGCGCGCCATCACGGCCGCGCCGTCAACGCGCAGCGCGCCGCCATGCACGCCAAAGCGACCAGCACGGCTGATGGTGTGCGCAGCTTCAGCGGCGGCGATCAACAGCTTGCTCGGCATGCAGCCCACGCGCGCGCAGGTGGTGCCGTATGCGCCGCCTTCGATCACCAAGATCTTGGCCGTGTGCGCCAACGCGGCGCGGTAAGCCGACATGCCGGCGGTGCCAGCGCCGACAATGGCCACGTCGGTGTGCAAGGTGTTCATGGGGTACCGTTCATTCGCTGCGAGGGGCGGGACTGTGCTTGAATGCATGGCACGGCGCAACTGGCCGGCGCGCAGGTGCCTGCTAACCTCGGCCCATGCTCCAGTCTGCCGCGCCGCTGAGCGTCGATCGCTTGCGCCCATTGAGCCTGGATCCGCGCATGCACCCGCACGGCCAGGCCCATTTGAGCGCCGCCAGCGGTTTGGTCTGCGCCTTCGGCCGCGCCTACGTGATCGGTGACGACGAGCACCACCTCGCAATCTTCCGCGACCGCCACTCAGCAGGCCAACTGCACCGCGTGTTGGCAGGCGATTTGCCGCGCAGCAAGGCGGCGCGCAAGCGGCGCAAGGCGGATTTCGAATCGCTGTTGTGGTGGCCGCAGGCCGCCGCCTTGGTCGCGCTGGGTTCAGGCTCGCGGCCGCAGCGCGACCGCGCCATTCACCTGCCGCTCAGCGCGGACGGCAGCCCGCACCTGCCGGCAACGAGCTTCGACCTGGCACCGATCTACGAGCCGCTGCGCGCACGCTTGGGCAGCCTCAACATCGAAGCTGCGGTGCTGGTGGGCGAGGAGTTGATCCTGCTGCAGCGCGGCCACGCCGGCAGCGCCAACATGAGCCTGCACTATGCGATGAGTGCCTTGCAAGACGCCATGGCGGGCCAGCGTTCAGCCATTCAGCCTTGCGCGCTGCGGCCCCATGCGCTGGGCGCCGTTGACGGCGTGCCGCTGGCATTCACCGATGGCACCGCTCTGCCCTGCCGCGGCTGGGCCTTCACCGCCGTGGCCGAAGACAGCGCCAACAGCTATGCCGATGGCCCCTGCCGCGGCGCCGCCGTCGGCGTCGTCGCGCCCGACGGCACGCTGCAATCGCTGCGCCGCTTGGCGCGGCCCGACAAGGTTGAAGGCATCGCCGCGCAGGCCCATGCACGCGGCACCGCGATCTTCATGGTCACCGATGCCGA
Organism: Burkholderiales bacterium; assembly: GCA_043766725.1. GTDB lineage: Bacteria > Pseudomonadota > Gammaproteobacteria > Burkholderiales > Burkholderiaceae_C > Rubrivivax. Next base: position 2,950 of record JAYUHT010000147.1, read on the forward strand.
CGATCCGGCGCAGGCGTCGTGGTTGCTGAGTGCGTGGCTGTGAGCGCCAAAGGGCGCCGAATGCCGCCGCGTTAGGGGGTTGGCGCGCCGGCGGGCCCTGTCGCACAACACGACGCTAACCGGCGCTCGACATCTGCGCCCTCCGACAATGTGTCGGCAAGCCTTGGCACCAGATACGAAGGGCGGTGTTTTTCCCATCGCCGGCAAAAGCGGTCAACTTTGAAGGACGGGAATGGCGATCCTCGAAGGCATACAGATTCAGAACTACCGCGCATTGCGCGATGTCACGTTGGGCAAGACGATCAACTCGCCGGGCAAGGAGTTGCCTCGACTGATGGCTGTGATTGGCGCCAACGGCGTTGGCAAGTCAAACCTGCTTGATGCCCTCGGATTCATTGGCGACTGTCTCACTGAAGGGGTTGAGGCGGCCTGCGACAAACCGCATCGCGGTGGTTTCGAGCGCCTGCGCACGCAAGGCTCCACGGATCCCATCAAGTTCGAAATTCGTTATCGCGAGAACCCGGCTTCTCGCACCATCGACTACACCCTCGAAATCGATGTCGACAAGCAAGGCCGTCCCCGGGTGAAACGCGAGCGGCTCAAACAAAGTCGTGGCGGCCTCAAGGTCGTTGGCAGGGCCCAGCCTTGGAAAGCTTATTTCCGGCCTGGCCCGTGAGCTTGATGATGCCGGCGTCATGCGCCCAAAAGTGTCGCGGCCCGCTGTTTGACTTAGGCGCGGGAAGAAGCGCTTGCCCGCGACGCCTGCGCCAAACGGCTGGCCACCTGCGGCCACACCTGCGGGTTCACCAGCCGCGGCGGCCGCTCACCGCGCGCCAGGCTTACGATTTGCGCCGCGGCCATGCTGGCCATGGCCACCCGGGCCTCGCGCGTGACGCCGGCGTTGTGCGCGGTGGCGATCAAGTTGCCCAGCTTCAACAAGGGGTGATCGGCCGGCGGCGGCTCCACGTTCCACACGTCCAGGCCGGCGCCGCCCAGATGGCCGCGCAACAAGGCGGCATGCAGCGCGCCTTCATCATGGATGCCACCGCGTGCGGTGCTGATGAACAGCGCGCCGGGTCTCATCGCGGCAAACGCCTGGTCATCGAACAGGCCTTCGGTGCTGGCATCTAGCGGGCAGTGCAGCGACACCACATCGGCGCGTTGCAGCAATTGCGGCAACGGCACCGGTTCAGCGCCACGGCGTTTGATTTCTGCGGCGTCGAGCAGCGGGTCGCAGGCCAACACCTTCATGCCGAAAGCTTGGGCCAGCGCGGCCACGCGCCGGCCGGCGTGGCCAATGCCCACGATGCCCAGCGTGCGGCCGTGCAGGCTGCGGCCGCTGGCGTCGCTGCGCGCAAAGCGCTCACCGCTGCGCAGGCGGCGGTCGCTTTCAGTGATGCGCTTGCACAGGCCCAGCATCAAGCCCAGCGTGTGCTCGGCCACGGCCGCGGCATTGCTGCCGGCCTGGTTCAGCACGGCCACGCCCGCGGCGGTGCAGGCGGGCACGTCGACCGTGTCATAGCCGGCGCCATAAGCCGACACGGCGAGCAACCGCGGGCAACGCTGCAACAGCGCGGCGTTCACGAACCAGGGCGCGGGCAGGTCGTCGCGCGCGGAAGACACATGGTAGACGTGCGCCGCGGCCAGGGCTTGCGCCGTGGCGGCGTCGTCGCCCTGCGCACGCTGCACGCTCAAGCGCAGCTCGGGTGCGGCAGCGATGGCGGCGTCGAAGGTGGTGGCGTCGAGCGGCAAGTCGAGGCGCACCACGTTGAGCACCTGGCCGGGCAGGGTGGCGGGCATCATGGCGGGCATCATGGCGGGCATCAGTAATCTCCACGCGGCAACAGGCTCATCAGCATGCGCGAAAAGCCGCCGTCAACCGTTAACTCCTGACCACTGATGTAGGCACTCATGTCGCTGGCCAGGAAGAGCACGGCCTGGGCCACGTCTTGCGGCTGGCCGATGCGCCCGGCGGGTATCGCCGCACTCATGCGTTCGGTGTTGCCGGGCAGGTCATAGCGCGCTTGCGTGAGCGGCGTGCGCGTCATGCCCGGGCACACGGCGTTGCTGCGTATGCCGTGGCCGCCCCACTCCACCGCGAGCTGGCGCGACAACATGGCAATGCCCGCCTTGGCCACGCTGTAGGAGCCGGCCTGCGGCGTGGCATGTTCAGCCGCAATGCTGGCGATGTGCACCAGCGCGCCGCGGCCGCGCGGGCGCATCTGCTGCGCAAAAGCCTGCGAACACAAAAAGGCGCCGGTGAGGTTGATGGCCAGCGTGGCGTTCCAGTCTTCCAGGCTTAACGTTTCAAGCAAGCCGGCGCGAATGATGCCGGCGTTGTTGACCAGCGCGTCGCTGGGGCCGAGCTCGGCCAGGCTGCGCTGCGCCGCCTGGGCCACGCTGGCTGCGCTGCTGACGTCGCATTCGATGGCCACTGCCTGGCCACCCAGGTCGGCGATGCCGGCCACCGTGGCGGCGGCACCCTCGGCGTTGCGGTCCAGCACCGCCACACGCGCACCGTGCGCGGCAAAGGCCAGCGCGATGGCGCGGCCAATGCCGCTGCCCGCGCCGGTGACCGCGGCCACGCGGCCGACCAGGCCCAAATCGTTCGAGAAGGCAGTGCTGCTCATGGGTTGGCTTTCAGGCGGCTGTGGTCTGTTTCAGGTTGAAATCTACCAATGGGTACATTCATCTACCCTTCGATATTTGAACGTTAGCAAACAGCATGTTGCTTGGCAAGCCGCGCCGGCCAGGGCCCTTGTGGCGGCGAACACCGATGCGGCGCCATGAATCGGTGCTACTGGTGCAGTGTTCGACACTGTATGGAACATAAAACCACATCTTTGGCCGCCTGGCGTCGTTGCAAATCCGCGCAATGCCGCCGGGCATTGCTGTGGTTTGCGCCTAGCCAGACAGCCAAGTCCATCGGTTTTCTTAAGTTCCATACAGCATCGAACACTGCACTAGCATGCCCGCATGAGCGACGTTCACGCCGTCACCCGCCTGTGTCGGGCCAGCACACCCGAGGCCTTGGCACTGTTGTCGCAGCCGAAGGGGCTGGCGCGCTGGAACCTGGGCCTGTGGCACACGCAAGACGCGCCGGGCGGCTTGCTGCAAGGCCGTTCGTTGTTTGATGGCGCGCCGGGCCTGGCACAGGTGGTCGTCCATGCCGAGCACGGCTTGGTCGAATTCCGGGTGGGGCGCAGCTCCACGGCCCTGGTGCCGCGGATCCAGGCGCGCGTGCTTCCCGGGCCTGAGTTGGGCTACGCGCCCGGGCATTGCCTGGTCACCCTGCTGGCCTGG
>JAYUHT010000148.1:0-6247 GCA_043766725.1 Burkholderiales bacterium
CCGCTCAGGGTGGCGCTGTCGCCGGGGGCCAAGGCCTGCCCGGCCACACTGATCGGGTTGGCCGCGCCGACATTGCGGATCAGAAAAACATCGCCCTGCGCCACGACCTCGGCCTGCAAGCGCGAGACGTGGCGCTGCGGGTCAGGCAGGGCCATGGTGTTGTGGTCGCCGCGGCCGATGGTGCCGCCGCGTTCATCAAACACCGCGGTGATCGGCTGCGACAGCGGCTGCTCGTTGAGCGACACAGCCACCAGCGTGAGCGTCGGGCGTGCCTGTGCCATGGGGCCGCCTAAGCGCCGCGGCCGGGCGCAGCGCGCAGCCACCACGCTACTGCGCCAAAGGCCAGCGCCAGCAGCCACCAGGCCTGCATCGCCACACGCTGCTGGCCGCCGCGCCACCAGGCCGCCACGCCCAACAGGCCGAAGCCGATGGCCAGCACGGTGAACAGCGTTGTCATGCCGCGCCTGCTTGCGCCAACCAGCGCCGCTGCCGCAGCGTGGGCGCGGCGATGGGGAACAGCCTGCGGCCCGGTTCCAGCACGCAGGCCCAGCGCGCGGCGTGCGCGCGCTGGCGTTGCGTGCCTTCGCGCAACACGCGCTGGGCCAGGGCCGCGCTGGGCGGCTCGCCCATGAACACGCGCTGGCCTGCTGCCCCCGCCGCATGCAGCGCAGGCTGGCGCGCCCACCAGGCCTGCACCTTGGCCAGGTCGGGCCAGGGCAGGCTGTCGTCTTCATCGAGGCTGACGTCGTCGTCAGCCGGGTCGTCGCTGGGGTGTTCGGGCAAGGCAGGGGCGTGCAGGGTTTCCAGGTCGAGGCGGGCCAGGTCAACGCCGGTGAGGGTGGAAAAGGCCTCACCGGCCAGGCGTGCCATCAGTGGCTCGGCCATGCGTTCGATCAACCAGGGCACCAGCCGCGCATCGCCCAACCAGCCCAGCGCGCGCACGAAGCGGCGGCGCGGCAGCGCCTTGGCCGGGGCGGCCTGCGCGGCCTGCGACAGCTCGCGGGCCAGCGCCCCGGCGGCGTCAAATGGTTGCGCAATGAGGCACAGCGCCAGGGCGTTGTCGGCCTCAATGCCGGCCCGCCGCGCCGCTGAATTCAGCACCTGCAAGGCAGCGTGCCGGTCGCCCAGCAAGCAGGCGGCCACGCCGGCCTGCAACACGACGTCGGGGCTTTCGTCGCCCATGGCCTGGCGCGCGCGGCCGAGCAGATCCACACGCCCGAGTTCGCCCGCCGCGCGCCAGGCCGCGGCGCGCACCGGGGGGCGCACATCGGCCAGCGCGTCTTCCAGCACCGGCCCCGGGTCAACCTGGTGCATGCGGCAAGCCGCCAGGCCCAGCGCACGTTGCGCCGCCGGCCCGGGCCCGAGCAAGGGGCGCACCACTCCTTGCAACTGCGCGGCCGAGACCCAGCCCAGCGCCGAGGCCACGCCGCGGGCCGCCGGCGGCAGGGCGCTGACCAAGGCCAGCGCGTGGGCCCACAGCGCGGCGTCGCGCAGTTCGAGCGCGCGCACGGCCAGCGCAAACACTTCACCGCAACCGGGGCGCTCGAGCGCAGCCACGCAAAGGGCGGTGCCATGGTGGCCGGCCACGGCCAGGCCGTCCAGGTGGGCGGCGATGCGTTCATCCAGCCGGCCCAGGTGCAGCAAGCCGACGTGCGGCGCGCGCACCAGCACGCTGCGAGTGTGGCGCAGCATGGCCGCCTCTTCGGCATGCTGCTGCACCACCGTGGCGATGACGGGTGGTGCAGCGCGGGTCGGGGCGGTGGGGGTGGCGGAAAACATCAGGCTCAACGCGACAAGCGAACATGCTTGCCTGCGCCGCGCCAGCGGGCAAGCGCCAAAAGTCATCAACAACGTTGGGGGGCAATTGGCCCGGTGGAGGGTCGCGTTAAGCGGCGCATGCGATCAGAATGCGGCTGACCATGTTGAACCTGCCGCGCCCTGCCCGCCTGTCTGCACCGGTGAACGCGCCGGTGTCCACGCCGACGCGCAAGCCGGTGCGCACGTGGGTGGGTTGGGCGGCGATGCTGGTTTGTGCGGCGGTGTTGGCGGCTTGCGAAACACCGCCGCCGCCGCCTCCGCCCCCGCCGCCTCCGCCTCCGCCATGCGGCGGCATCTCGGGACCCAAATGCCCTGACAAACCGGATGCGCGGCCTGTGGAGCCGCCCGGGCCGCCGCCGCCGCCGCCGCCACGGCAACCGCTCTCCGAGGCGGAAGTCAAGCAGGCCCTAGAGAACGTGCGCGTCCAACTCGACCTGGGCAATGAAGCGCCGGCAGTGATTGATCTGCAACGCGTGCTGGCAGATCACCCACAACACAAGGCCGCGCTGAGTTTTCTGCGCCAGATGCGCGAGGATCCTCAGCAGCTCTATGGCTCTGCGTCCTACCCCTATCGGGTTTTGAGCGGCGACACGTTAGCCACTATTGCGCAGAAGCAGATGAATGACCGCGACCAGTTCTATGGTCTGGCGCGCTACAACAGCATCACCGAGCCACGCCGGCTTGAAGTGGGGCGGACGATCCGTATTCCGGGCAAGGCGCCGCTAGCGACATTGACATCAATAGGGACAGCGGCTGTGGCAGCCGAGAAAGCTGCGGCGGAGAAAGCTGCGGCCGAGAAAGCTGCGGCGGAGAAAGCTGCGGCGGAGAAGGCTGCGGCGGAGAAAGCTGCGGCGGAGAAAGCTGCGGCGAAGCGGGCTGAACTTGCGCGCGAGATTGAACGGTTGATGAAACTCGGCTTTGCCCGCGCAGCGAACCAAGACCCGTGCGGGGCGGCCAAGGCTTTCGACGATGTGCTGAAGCTGGATCCAGCGAACACCAGGGCAAGCCTTGAGCGCGAAAGCGCTCTCAGTCTGGCACGCAGGATACCCAAGAAGTGCTGAAGCGCCAGGTGCGTTGAAGCGCTGGGGCTATCGCGTCGCACCACCCTGCAACACCACCAGCCGCGCCGCAGCCAGCCGGTGGCTCGGCACCAGTTGCAAGCAGCGCTGCAAGGCGGTGATGGCCGCGCCGCGTTCGCCGCGCGCCTCCAGGCGTTCAGCCTGGCGCCAATACAAATCCGCCAGCGGCGTGCGGGCCGCAGGGTTGGCGCGCGGGCGGCTGGCCAGCGGTCGCAGCAGGGCAATAGCGGCATCGATCTCGCCTTGCGCGGCCAGCAGGCTGGCGTGTTCCAGGTCGTTGCTGTCCGCTCGCTCGGTGGTGGGGTCAGGTGCTGGCTTGAGGGCTGAGTGGCTGGGCAGCAGCGCGGCGGGCGGCGGTGCCATCTGGCGTGGCGGCAGGGCGGCAGCCAGGCTCAGTGCCGCGCTCGTGCTCGGTGCGCGCGCGGTCACCGCGGCCGTGCGCCGCGCGCGCTGGCGTTCCATTTCGCGCAGGGCCTCGGCCGCGCCTGGCTCGCCCGGTGCCAGCGCCAGCACTTCCAAATACAACCGGCTGGCGGCTTCCGCATCGCCACGCTGGCGCGCCTGCGCCGCGCGCGGCAGGCGCTCGGCAACGCCCGCGGCCACCGCGGCCTGGGCGGCGCTGCGCTGCGCCTGCGCCTGGGCGTCGCGCGGCTTGAGCGCCAGCACCACTTCCCAGGCCCAGATGGCGTCGACCCAGCGCTGCTGCGCGGCGGCCGCCTCGGCGGCGTTGCGCTGACTTTTTTCGAACGTTAGCAAGGCCTGCGCTTCGGGTGCCGGCGGCAAGCCGCGCGGGCTTGCCGGGGCCGGCGGCTCATGGCGTGGCGGGCGCGGCACGGGGGCTGGGTGCGGTGGCGCGTCGCCATCGTCCACGCTGGCGCAAGCCACCAGCAGCGCGGCGGCCAGGCTGGCCACAACGGCCGGCCTGGGCGCACTCATGGCCTGCCCGGCGCGCGGCGCCCCTGCAGCCGCGCCTTGAACTCATCGAGATCGTGATCACCAAAAATCATCACCCGCTTGAGCAGCAACGGCGTGGCATAGAACGGGTTGCCGCCGGGGGTGACGGTGACACCCAGTTCATAGCCCAGGCGTGGCATCAGTTCCAGCACCGGCTCGCTGGCGTCGCCATATGGAAACGCCAGGTGGCGCACCTGCACCGCATAGTTCGCCAGCGCGCGTTCGATCACCACCTTCGGTTGGCGCAGCTCGGCCTCAAGGCGCGCACGGTAGGCACCATCGCTTTCGTCAACGCCGCGTTCGGTGAGGTTGCGGTGGCTCTTGCTGTGCGACTGGATGTCGATCAAGCCCGAGCGCAGCATCTCGTCCATCTGCGCCCAGCTCAAGGCGTCGCGCGCGCCGATGAAATCGGTGTAGACGAACAAGGTGGCCGGCATGCCGTGCTTCTTCAACAGCGGGTAGGCGTTGCGGTAGACGCTTTCGTAGCCGTCGTCAAAGGTGATGACCACGGCGCGCTGTGGCAAGGCCTGCTTGCCGGCCAAGAAGGCGGCCACGTCAGCCAGCCGCACCACGCGGTAGCCGTTGGCCGCCAGCCAGTCGAGCTGGGCCTCGAAGCGGGCCGGCGCCACGTTCATCTTCGACACCCCTGCACCCACGCGGTGGTAGCACAGGATCGGCACGGCCTGCACGCCCTGCGCGGTGATGCCGGTGGGGTTGGGCATCACCAGCGGCACCACCAGCGGCACGCCAGGCGTGGGCTTGGTGATGTCGTTGTTGGCCTCGGCAATCTGCCAGGCGCGTTCGGTGCTGCCCAGGAAATGCTTGGCGATGCCAGCCAGCGTGTCTTCGCTGCGCGGCAGGTACACCAGCAGCCGCTCGCCGCGGCCGGCCACGCTGCCCAGCGCGGGCGCCGGCTCCGGCGTGGGCGGCTCGGGCGCGGGCTGCGCAATTTCGGGCACGTGTGGCGGCTCGTCTGCGTCGGGCACGGGTGGCACGGGGCGGCTGGCGCAGGCCACCACAAACACCGCTACGAGCACCGCCAGCAGCAGGGCGGCGCCACGCTGCAACACGCACCGGGCGGCGCAGCACATCATGTTGATTCGGGCGGTGCTGCCGCGCGCATCAAGGTGGGTGTTAGCGTGGCGCTGGGTGTGTTGTCGCCACCCGGGGCGTGGCGCCGCTCCAGCGCCTGCGCCATGCTGTCGAACTCGGCAAACAACTGGCCGAACTCGTCTTTGCGCGCCTCGGCAATGCGGTGGGTGTAGTTGCCCTTGGCGACTTCGCCCAGCGCCTCGCCCACCAGCTTGATGGGCCGCGCAAACCAGTTGGCCAGCAAGTACATGGCCAGCGCCACCGCCAGCACCGTCACAAGGGCCAGCACGCCCATCAGCATGACCGACAGCCGCGCCACTCGCGTCAGCGGTTGTTCGGCGATGCCCAGCGCGACTCGGCCGACGAGTTTGTCTTGATACGTCACCGGCGCCTCGAAGCCCAGGATCGATGCTTCGTTCACGTGGTAGCGCACCACGGGCACGCCCGGCGCGGCTTTGCGCAGCGGCTCCGTTCCCACGGGCTTGTAGGCTTGCCCGAGCAGCGCTGGCTGGCTGCTGGCGCGCACCACGCCGGCGGGGTCGATGACCACGATGCGCTCGAAGCTGCCGGTCTTCATCATCTCTTGCACCGCGGCGTCGACCTCGTCCCACGATTCGCCCAGCGCGGCGGCGGCGTTTTGCTTGGCGATGAAGCGCGCCAGCGAAACACCGTAGTCGCTGGCCTGGCCGAGCAGGGCTTCGTACTGGCGCTGGCTGATCCACGCCGCGGTGATGCCCATCACCACGGCGATGATGGCCGCCATGGCCAGGGCCCATTTCACGCGCAGCGGCACGATGCGCGGCTTGGCGCGTTCGCGCGCCGCTTCATCAATGCCGCCCAGCACCTTCACCAAGGCGTCGGCCAGGTCAGCGCCGCTTTGAAAGCGTTGCGCCGGCGTCTTGGCCAGGCAACGCTCGATCACGCGGCGCAGCGCCGGCGGCGCGTCGGGCCGGGCTTGCTGCAAGGGTGGCGCGGGTGTGTTGGCGATCTGCGTGGCCACGGCCACCAGGTTGTCGCCGCGGAAAGGCCGCTCGCCGGCCACCATTTGATACAGCACGATGCCGGCGGAAAACAGGTCAGACCGGCCATCAAGTTTTTCACCGCGTGTTTGCTCGGGCGACATGTACTGCGGCGTGCCCAGCACCGCGCCGACCTGGGTGCGCTGCGTGGCGCCGTCTTCGATGTGGGCGATGCCGAAATCGGTGACCTTCACTTTGCGCTTGTCGCGCAGCAGCATGATGTTGCCGGGCTTGATGTCGCGGTGCACGATGCCGTGCGCATGGGCGTAGTCGAGCGCGCGCGCC
>JAYUHT010000149.1:0-6243 GCA_043766725.1 Burkholderiales bacterium
GTGATGCGCGCATCGGGGCTGGGGCAGGTCATCTCGGCCACCACCATGCCCGCGCCACCCATGGCGCGCGCGCCCAGGTGCACCAGGTGATAGTCGCCCGGTATGCCATCAACCGCCGAGTACTGCGCCATCGGCGACACCACGACGCGGTTCTTCAGCGTGGTGCCACGCAGCCTGAAGGGCGTGAACATGGGCGGGATCGCTGGCGCAGGGGCGGCGCGCTGCAAGGGCGTGCGCGCCGCGAACCAGCGCTCGTAACCTTCGAGCCAGGCCTGGTCGCGAAGGCGCAGGTTTTCGTGGCTGATGCGCTGGCTGCGCGTGAGCATGCTGTACATGAACTGCTCGGGTTCGAGCTGGTCGCAATAGCGCTCGCCGCAGACCTCGAACCATTCCATCGCGTTCCAGGCCGCGTTTTGCAGGCGCAGGGTTTCAATGCGGCGCAGTTCCTGGTACGTGCTCAGCACCTCGCCGATGCGCTCGGGGCTGTCGCCCAGAAGCTGGAACTGGCGCGTCAGTTCGATGGCATCTTCGAGCGCCAGCTTGGTGCCCGAGCCGATGGCGAAATGTGCCGTGTGAACCGCGTCGCCCATCAACACCACATGGCAGACATGATCGTTCTCGGGTTGATCCGGCTTTGCCAGGCAACCCGGCTCCCCTCGGGGGAAGGCGGCGCAGCCGCCTTGGGGCACGGCTAGCCACCACTGTTCGCACACCACGCGCTGGAAATTCAGCCACGCCGAGCCGCGCAGGTGGCGCGCATTGGTCATCAGCTTGTGGCCCTGCAGGTTGGCGGCGAACAACTGTTCACAAAAGGCGATGCTCTGGTCTGGGTCGGCCTGGTCCAGCCCGTGCGCCAGCCAGACCTGTTCCGGGCATTCGACGATGAAGGTGGCAGTGTGTTCGTCGAACTGGTAGATGTGGGCCTGGAACCAGCCGTGTTCGGTGCGCTGGAAGTCGAAGGTGAAGGCGTCGTAGTGCCGGTGCGTGCCCAGCCAGATGAAGCGGTTCGGGCGCGTCACGATGTCGGGCTTGAAGGTGCTGGCGTGCTTGGCGCGGATGCGCGAGTTGACGCCGTCGCTGGCAATCACCAGGTCGGCGTCGGCATAGTCGGCGTCGCTTTCCGCTTCGCATTCGAACACCAGCTTCACGCCCAGAGCTTCACAGCGCGCTTGCAGGATGTTGAGCAGCTTCTTGCGCCCGATGCCCACGAAGCCATGGCCGCCGCTGCGCAAGGTGCGGCCCTTGAACAGCAGCTCGATGTCGTCCCAGTGGTTGAAGGCGGCCTCGATCTGCGCGGCGGTTTCGCCGTCCCACTGGCGCATGTTGCTCATGGTGGCGTCAGAGAACACCACGCCCCAGCCGAACGTGTCGTAGGGCCGGTTGCGCTCCACCACAGTGATGTCATGCGCTGGGTTGAGCTGCTTCATCAACAACCCGAAGTACAGGCCGGCGGGGCCACCGCCAATGCAGACGATCTTCATGCGAGTTCCTCCACCCAGCAGGTTGCGGTCAACCGGGCTGAACTTTAATCATGAATAGTTTATGTGTCAACTAATTAGCCGACACTGATTGGCCGACCCTGGTGGGCCGACACTGAGCTGGGCCCTCGGCAGTGCCAGGCCCGCTTGTCCGGCACCGTGTTTGTCAGCCCCTGGCGTCGAGGTTGGCCACCCGCACTTCGCACACGATGCCGTGCGGCCGGTTCTCGCGCCACTTCACGTCGCCGCGCAGCAACTTGACGCGCTTGCGCACACCGCCCATGCCCAGGCCATGGGCCCAGGCCTGCGGGTTGCGGCCCACGCCGTCGTCGGCCAACATCAGCATGAAGCGGCCCTTTTCGAGCGCGGCGCTGATCTCCAGCCGGGTGGCGCTGGCGTGGTAGATGATGTTGCTGACCAGTTCGCGCATGATCCGTGTCAAGGCCGACCACTGCGCCATGCTGAGCATGTAGTCGTCGTCGAACGTGAACTGCCAGTCGAGTTCGATGTGCGCCGCGCTCAGGCGCTGGGTGATGTCGGCTTTCCATTCGGCCACGGCGTGCGACAACTGGTGGTCGCTGGCGGCCAGGCCGCGGGTCAGGGTCTTCAGATCCTGCAACGTGTGGCGCAGGTAGTCTTCCATCTCAGGTGTCTGCGCCTTGTACATCAGCGTCAACAAGCGCGCGCCGATGTCGTCATGCAGGTCTTGCGCAATGCGCAACCGTTCTTCGGTACGGCCGCGCTCAACGGCCTTGTCGTAGGCCACGGCGCGCATCAACTGTTCCACCACCTGGTCTGACAAGCGCGCGTCTTCGCGCGTGAACATGCGCTTGCCGCGCCCGGCAAAACGCAGCAGCAGGCTGCCGGCGTTGGCGTTGCGCGTGTCGTCGCCCACGCGCGGGAACGGCACCAGCATGGCCGAGCCGTCGCCCACCACGCGGGCGTGGCTGGTCTGGCGCTGCAGGTTGCGCAACTCCAGCGGGTCGAACAGGTCGCGCAGCAGCTCGGTGAGCAGGCCGCGGCTCTGGCTGGGGTCAACCTCCACCTCGCGCACGATGCGGTACAGGCGTTCGAACATGCGTTCGGCGGTGAGGCGCTGTGAGCCCAGCATCTGGCTGAGCAACCACTGGCGCGCGCCGGCGTAGGTGCCCAGCGCCAGGAACACCGCCAGCGACAACGAAGCAAAGTGGCTGATCGAGAACGCCGAGACGAAGAGCAGATCAAGCGAGGTGGCCACCGTGCTCACGCCGGCCAACAAGGCGAACTCGCGCAGCGCTTGCTGCGAGCGCGACATGAACGGCAGCAGCAGCAGCATCGAGGCGAAGAACACGTACCAGATGTAGGAACCCACCTGGGCCACACTCTCTTGGACATTGCCCGCGCGGTTGGCGGCCATCACCGCCAGCATCAACAAAGCCAGCGTGCCCACGATGACCACGGCAAAGCGCCGCATCAGCACGGCAAACGGGTTGGGCTCCGTGTGATACGAAGCGAACAGCAGGCCCACGGCCGTGCCCCCCAGCAGCAGGCAGGCCGCTTGCGTCCAGGCCCAGGCGAAGGGCAGTTTGTCGGCCGCAATGACCAGGCTGAGCACGGCGGTGAACAGCCAGGCTGCACTGACGAACAGCAGCCGGTGCTGCACACGCAATGGCGGCAAGGTGCAGGCGTGCACCACGGCGGCCGCGGTGACCAGGTCGAACACCGAACGCAATGCGGCCTCGTGCACCGCCGACCCGGCCACGGCGCCCAGCCCCGGCATCGACTGCACGGCGATGAACAGCAGGTTGCCCGCCTGGCACAGCGTCATCACCAGATACAGCACGTTGCGCGGCTTCATGTGTGCCAGCAGTGCCACCGCACCCACCAGGTAGAGCAGCAGCGCCAGCGCCGAGGTCAGCCAGAACAACAGGCCCAGGCCGGCCAGGCCGCGCGGTTGCGGTTGCACCACGGCTTTGCCGCCGCCTTCGAAGTGCAGTGCCACCTCGGGTTGGGCCAGCAAGGTTGCCAACTGCTCGTGGGCCCGCACCGATCGCGCGCGGCTCGCGTCGTCGATCACCCAGCGCGGCGAGCGGTACAGGTCCTGCACCTGGACCGCCGCGCCGCTGCCATCGGCGGCGGTGACGTGCAGCAAGCGCTGCCCGAGGTGCACCTGCAATGGCGGCGCCGTAGCGCCGGCCAGCTCGATGCCGCCTTGCGCGGCGTCGCGCCAGGTGGCCTGCAGTTGCGGCGTGTCGATCAGCACGCGCACCAGGGCGAAGATACCCAGGCAGCCAAGCAGCGCCAGCAGTGCCAGGGCGCGGCGGTGCCAATGGATCCAGCGCAGCGGGTGGCGCTGACGCTGTTGCTCCACCGCCAGCGGCACCGGCCCGCTTTCGCCAAAGCCCGCCGGATAGCCGGGCAAGCCGGGCCCGGTGGTGTTCAAGATGGGGTCAGGGCGCACCATGCTGCTGCGGTTGGCCAGCAGTGCGAACCGGCGCTGTGACTAGACCAGCCCTTGCTTGCTGGCCAGCACGGCGGCTTCAGCGCGGCTGGAGACGTTGAGCTTCTTGTAGATCGACTTGATGTGGTCGTTGACCGTGAACCACTTGATGCCCATCAGCCCGGCGATCTCCTTGATCGTGAAGCCTTTGCTCAGGTAGGTGAGCACCTCGCTTTCGCGCGGCGTCAGGCGTTCATGGTCGAGCGGTCGTTCCATGGCCACCGGCTTGCTGGCCTGCAGGCCGCTGGCCGACATGAAGGCGTTGTCGCTGAGGTTCGAATCGGTGCCGTTGCCGTGGCGAAAGTGCGTGAGCAGCCGGCGCGCGATGGCCGGCGAAAGCGGCGGCTGGCCGCGCACGATCTTTTGCAGCTCTTCGACCAGCACTTCGAAGCGGTCTTCTTTGAGCAAGTAGCCGTCGGCCCCGCATTGCAGCGCAGGGAACAGATGGTCGTCGTCGGAGTACAGCGTGGTCACGATCTTGGTGGCCGGGTACTGGGCCAGTTCACCCAGCAGCTCCATGCCGTTGCCGTCGGGCAACTCCAGGTCGACCATCACCAGCTTGAAGGTATCGGCGCCATTGGTGCCGCGCGCGCCGCCGTTTTGCGACACCAGGCGGCGCGCGGTTTCCAAGTCGCCGGCTTCAGTGATGACGATGCTGTCGCTGAAGCTTTCGCGCACCACGCGGCACAGAAAACTGCGTGCAACGGGGTTGTCTTCGAGAATTAAGACCTTGACGGCCATTCGAAAGCTCCTATGCGGATGCGTTGGATGCTAGCAGCCTGGCCATGACCCTCATTCGTTGACCAGGACCACCTTGCCGATGACCTGCCGCGAGGCCATTCGCGCGTAGGCCTGCGCCAGCTCGCTCATGGGCAGGCGGCGGTCGATCACCGGTTTGATCTTGCCTTGCGCGTACCACTGCGCCAGCTCGGCAAAGGCGCGCGCATTGGCAGCGGGCTCGCGGCGAACGAAGTCGCCCCAGAAGACACCAACGACGCTGGCGCCTTTGAGCAAGGTCAGGTTCAAGGGCAATGATGGAATGCCGCCCTGGGCAAAGCCGATCACCAGGTAGCGGCCACGCCAGGCGATCGAGCGGAACACTGGCTCAGCCAGGTCGCCGCCCACCGGGTCGTACACCACATCGGGCCCTTTGCCGGCGGTGAGTTCCTTGATCTGGTCGCGCAGGTTGCCCTGGCTGTAGTTGATGGCAGCGTCAGCCCCCAGCGCCAGGCAGCGCGCATTTTTATCGTCGCTCGACGTGGCAGCGATGACCTTGGCGCCCATGGCCTTGGCGATCTGGATGGCTGATGTGCCCACGCCGCCGGCGGCGCCGAGCACGAGCACGGTTTCACCGGCCTTGAGCGCCGCCCGGTCGACCAGCGCATGGTGCGAGGTGCCGTAGGTGAGGCCGAAGGCGGCGCCTTCTTCGAAGCTGAAGCCCGGTGGCAGCGGCATCACCCCGGCGGCCTTGGGGCAGGCGTGGGTGGCGAAGCCGCCAATGCTGCCCAGCGCGGCCACGCGGTCGCCCACCTTGAGGTGCGTGACCGCACTGCCCACGGCATCGACGAGGCCCGCATATTCAGAACCCGGCACGAACGGCGGCGTGGGCTTGAACTGGTACTTGCCCTGCACGATGAGGATGTCGGGGAAGTTCAGGCTGGCCGCTCGAATGGCCACGCGCACTTCGTCGGCCGCGGGCTCGGGTGTGGGGCTTTCTTTCCAAACGAGCGCGTCGGGGCCACTGAGGGTTTCGCAGGTCCAGGCTTTCATGTCTTGCCTTGTCAAAGGGGTGGGCTTCAATGATAGGAGGGCGCAGCGCGGGCCGGCCACCGCGCAGCGGTGAACCGCCATGGCAGCCCGCGCCTGCAAACTCCTCGCCGCAGAGGCGCTGCCTACAATCGCCGCGCATGCGCATCCTCATTGCCAACGACGATGGTTATCTCGCCCCCGGCCTGGTGGCTTTGGTGCAGGCCTGCCAGGGCTTGGGCGAGATTAACGTGGTGGCGCCGGAGCAGAACGCCAGCGCGACTTCAAACGCTCTTACGCTGAACCGGCCGCTGTCGGTGTTCGAGGCCGTGGGCGGTGCCAGTGCGGGCTTCAAGGTGGTGAACGGCACACCCTCAGACTGCGTGCACGTGGCGCTCACCGGCTTGCTGGGGGCTCGGCCCGACCTGGTGCTGTCGGGCATCAACAACGGCGCCAACATGGGCGACGACACGCTGTATTCAGGCACCGTGGCCGCGGCCATGGAGGGCTACTTGTTCGGCGTGCCGGCGATTGCGTTTT
>JAYUHT010000150.1:0-2320 GCA_043766725.1 Burkholderiales bacterium
GCCCAGTCGCGCGCGATGCGCACGATGCGGCGCGATTCATCATCGGCCTCGGGCACGTAGTGGTCGATCACCAGCACGACCTTGTTTTTGTCCCAAACCTGCGCGCCCAACTCTTCTAACAGCGGCTTCAAGCGGCGCGGGCCGCTGGAGTCGTGGAACATGGCCAGGTCGACGCGGCAGGTGACGAATTCACCCGGTGCCACGTGGGCGCGGCCGGCAGCGCGGGCCGCCAGTTTTTGCGCGAGCGTTTGCGCTGTCATTCCGGCTTGGCGCCCGAGTAGCGCACCAGTTGCGCCCAGCGTGGCACATCGGCTTTCACAAACGCGGCAAAGGCGCCAGGCGCATTGCCCACCGGCGTGCCGCCATCGCCTTCAATGCGTTTGCGCATGCCTTCACCCTGCACCGCGGCGCGCGCGGCGTCGCTGATGCGCGCCACCAGCTCGCTCGCCATCTGCGCCGGCCCGAACAGGCCGAACCAGGCTGAGCTTTCAAAGCCGGGCAAGGTTTCCGCGATGGCCGGCACATCGGGCCATTGCGCCAGGCGCTGCGGGCTGGTCACGCCCAGCGCCTTGAGCTTGCCCGCGGCAACGAGGCTGCGCGCATTGCCCACGGCGGCGAACATCAGCGGCACGTTGCCCGCCACCACATCGGCCACGGCCGGCGCGGTGCCGCGGTAGGGAATGTTGACGATGAAGACCGCGGCGCGCAGCTTGAAAGCCTCGCCCGCCAAGTGCAACGAAGAGCCGATGCCGCCGATGGCAAAGTTCAGTTGCCCCGGCCGGGCCTTGGCGTACTGGATGAGTTCGGCCACGCTGGCCACCGGCAGGCCGGGGTGCGCCACCAGCACCGAGGGTGAGGTGGCCACCATGGTTAACGGTGTGAAATCAGCCACGGGGTCGAACGGCAGCTTGGGGTAAAGCGTGGCGTTGATGGTGTGGCTGGTGAAGCTGAGCAGCAGGGTTGAGCCGTCAGGCGCGGCCTTGGCCACGGCGTCAGCCGCCAGGTTGCCGCCGGCGCCGCTCTTGTTCTCAACGATCACCACGCGGCCCAGGCGGCGGCCCACTTCGGGGGCGAGTTCGCGCGCCAGGGTGTCGGTGCTGCCGCCGGGTGGCGCGCCGACGAGCAGGCGAATGGGGCCAGCACCTTGGGCACGCAGTGTGGCCGGCAGTGTGGCCAGGGTCATGATCAAAGCGCGTCGTTGCATGCTCACAAACCCAGGTAGGCGCGCTTCAGTTCCGGGCTGGCCAGCAGCTCGGCCGGCGTGCCGCTGAAACGCATGCTGCCGTTTTCCATCACCTGCGCGCGCTGTGCAATGGCCAGCGACTGGCCCACGTTCTGTTCCACCAACAGCACGCTCAAGCCTTCAGCATGCAGGCGGGCGATGAGCGCGAACAGCTCTTCCACCAGCAGGGGCGACAAGCCCAGCGAAGGCTCATCGAGGATCAACAAGCGCGGCTCGGCCATCAGGCCGCGCGCAATGGCCAGCATTTGCTGCTCGCCGCCACTCAGCGTGCCGGCGTGTTGTGCGATGCGCTCTTGCAAGCGCGGGAACAGCGCAAAGGCGCGTTCCAGGTTGCGCGCGCGGTTGGCACGAGCACGCCGGAAGGAGCCGAGTTCCAGGTTTTCGCGCACCGACAGATTCGGGAACACGCGCCGGCCTTCGGGCACTTGAATCAGGCCGGCGGCCACCACGTCGCGGTAATGCATGCGGGTGATGTCTTGGCCATCAAATACCACGCTGCCTGCCGTGGCGCGCAGCAGGCCGCACACGGTGTGGTTCAGCGTCGTCTTGCCTGCGCCGTTGCTGCCCAGCAGGGCCACGATCTCGCCCGGTTGCACGCTCAGGCTCACGCCGCGCAGCACTTCAACCCGGCCATAACCGGCGTGTACAGCGCTCACTTGCAGCAACGCCGTCATGCCGCGCTGCCCTGCAAAGCCTGCAAGCGTTTGGCCGCGCCCTGGCCCAGGTAGGCTTCGATCACGCGCTCATCCGCCGTCACTTGTGCCGGTGTGCCCTGGGCGATGAGCTGGCCCTGTGCCAAGACCCACACATGCTCGGCCAGGTTCATCACCGCCTGCATCACATGTTCGATCATCAGCACCGTCACGCCACCGGCAGCGATGGCACGCACGACCGGAATCATCTCGCCGATCTCCTGCGGGTTGAGCCCCGCGAGCACCTCGTCGAGCAGCAGCAGCGTCGGTCTTGTCGCCAGCGCACGGGCCAGTTCGAGCCGCGTGCGGCCGGCCACCGTGAGGTCACCGGCAGGCTTGTCGAGCTGCCCTGCCAGGCCGACCCGCGCCGCCACTTCATCGGCCG
>JAYUHT010000151.1:0-2315 GCA_043766725.1 Burkholderiales bacterium
GATCAGGCCCCAGAACAATTGCGGGTTGCTGGTCATCACCTGCGGGCCGGGCTGGATGCCCTTGATCGTCATCGCGCCCACCATCAGCGCCATCACCGCGTTGGGCGGAATGCCCAGCGTGAGCATGGGAATGAAGCTCGTTTGCGCACCGGCGTTGTTGGCGCTTTCCGGCCCCGCCACGCCGCGGATGTTGCCTTGGCCGAATGGCACCTCGCCCGGCTTGGCCTTCATCTTCTTTTCAACGGTGTAGGCCGCAAACGACGCCAGCAACGCACCGCCGCCAGGCAGCACGCCCAAGATCGAACCCAGGGCCGTGCCGCGTATCACGGCCGGCCAGGCCAGCTTGAAGTCATTGAACGTGGGCCACAGGCCTTTCACGTCTTTGGTGAACACCTCGCGGTGTTCAGCCGGCATGCACAGGTTGACGATGATTTCGCCAAAGCCGAACACGCCCATGGCGATGCCGACGAAGCCGATGCCGTCTGTCAGCTCAGGCACGTCGAAGCTGTAGCGCGGCACGCCTGAAATCACGTCGGTGTTGATCTGCCCGAGCAGCAGGCCCAGCAGAATCATGCAGATGGCTTTGATGAGCGAGCCTGAGGCCAGCACAACGGCGCCGATCAGGCCCAGCACCATCAGCGAAAAGTACTCGGCCGGGCCAAACTTGAAGGCCAGTTCGGTCAGCGGCGGGGCGAACGCGGCAATGATGATGGTGCCCACGCAGCCGGCAAAGAACGAACCCAGCCCGGCGGCGGCAAGCGCCGCACCAGCCCGGCCTTTGCGCGCCATTTGGTAGCCGTCGATCGCGGTGACCACCGAGCTTGACTCACCTGGAACGTTGATCAGGATGGCCGTGGTGGAGCCGCCATACTGCGCGCCGTAGTAAATGCCGGCCAGCATGATGAGCGCGGGCGTGGCGTCAAGCGCATAGATGCTGGGCAACAGCATGGCGATGGTGGCCACCGGGCCCAGGCCCGGCAGCACCCCGATGAGGGTGCCGAGCACCGAGCCGAAGAAGGCATAGGTGAGGTTTTGCAGCGTGAAGGCCACGCCGAAACCGAGGTAGAGGTTGTTCAGGAGGTCCATGTTCTTCTTCTCAGCCGGCCAGGAAGGTAGGCCACAGGGGAATGATCAGGTTCAGGCCCTTGATGAAGATCAGCCAGGAGCCGACGGTCAACACCAAACTGTTGATGATCACTTCCTTGAGCACGAATTCGTCGCCGGCCAGGCTGGACATCAAGATCAGCAAGGGCAGTGAAATGACCAGCCCCAGCCTGGGCAACACGATGCCGAAGATCAGCACCGACCCCATGATCAGCAGCAAGGGGCGCCAACCGACCTTGCCGATAGGGTCGCCGTCCGGGGCTTCGATGGTGAGCGCCTTGAACAGCACGATGCCCCCCAACAAGGCCAGCAGGATGCCCAGGCCGAACGGAAAGTAGCCGGGGCCGGGGCGGGCGCTGCTGCCCATGCTGTACGTTTGCGCACCGATGGCGAAAGCCACCCCGGTGACGATGAACATCAGCCCCGACCAGAAGTCTTTCTGGCTCTTGATCTTCACGCAGCACTCCTCGTTTTGAATGTCTGCGTGGATTCTAGGCAGCGCCCCCATGCGGGCCGGCTGTGGTTTCCACGTAAGCGCGTGCGCGTGCGACCCTCAGGCAGGGCGCAAAAACCGCGTCACACACCCAGTTCAGGCGTGCAGCGCAACACTTCTTCCAGCGTGGTCAGCCCTTCGGCGATCTTCATCGCGCCGGCCAGGCGCAGCGGGCGCATGCCTTCCTTCACCGCCTGGCCGCGCAAGGCTGAGGCATCGAGCGCGGGGTGGATGTGGCGCGCCGCCGCGGGGTTGATGGCCAACAGCTCGTACAAGCCGACACGGCCACGGTAGCCGGTGTGGCGGCATTCCAGGCAGCCCACCGGCTTGTAGGCACGCAGGCCACCCGAAAGCCGCCACGGTTTGGTCAACGATTCAAGCGATTCGCGCGTGGTGGCGTCGTCGCGCGCCTTGCACGCCGGGCACAGCGTGCGCACCAGGCGCTGCGCCAGCACGCCCACCACGGTGGCGGCAATCAGGTACGGCGGCACGCCCAGGTCGGCCAGCCGGGTGATGGCGGCGGCGGCGTCATTCGTGTGCAGGGTGCTGAACACCAGGTGGCCGGTGAGCGCGGCCTGGATCGCCATTTCCGCCGTGGCCAGGTCGCGGATTTCGCCGACCATGATGATGTCCGGGTCCTGCCGCATCAGCGCGCGCAGGCCCTCGGCAAAGTTCAGGTCGAGTGCGGCCTGAACCTGCGTTTGGTTGAAGGCCGGTT
>JAYUHT010000152.1:0-6204 GCA_043766725.1 Burkholderiales bacterium
GCCGATCGAACCCGGCCTGCCTCGACTTGCGCCTGTCTTCGTCTGTCCCCCAGCCGGTGACAGCCACCAGCATGGCGTGCGCGGTGAGTGCATCGGCGCGCAGCCGCTGCGCCACTTCGTGGCCATTCAGCCCCGGCAGGCCGATGTCGAGGAACACCACATGGGGCCGCAGCACGCGGGCCTGGTCAACCGCCGCCCAGCCGTCGTAGACCGTGGTCACGGTGTGGCCGTCAAGTCGCAGCACCTCGGCCAGGCTGTCGGCGGTGTCGGTGTTGTCGTCGGCGACCAAAACATGGCGGTGCAGCGGGCCGCCTGGCAGCGCCGTGCCCGCAGCGGCCGGGCCTTGTGGCGTGGTTGATGCAGGCACTGCAAGCGGCAGTTCTATCGTGAAGGTGCTGCCCAGGCCCAGGCCGGGGCTGGCCGCGGTCAGGCTGCCGCCATGCATCTGCACCAGTTTCTTGGCCAGCGCCAGGCCAATGCCCAATCCGCCCTGTGCTTTGTCGAGCGTGTCGCGCACCTGCATGAACATGTTGCCCAGGCTGCTGATGACTTCAGGTGCCAGGCCCACACCGGTGTCGCTGACACGGACGGTGCACCTGCGCCCCTGGGCCACGGCGGCAATGACGATGTGGCCGCCGGGCTCGCTGTATTTGGCCGCATTGGTCAGCAGGTTGGCGATGACTTGAACCAGCCGCGTGCGGTCGCCTTCCAGCCGCAACGGCGTGTCGGGCAGGTCGACTTGCAAGGTGTGGCCGCGGCTGGTGATGGCGGGGCGGCAAGTCTCGAGCGCAGCCTCGACCAGTTCGGCCACGGTGAGCGGCTCGATGCGCAGCGTGAACTTGCCCAGGCTCACGCGCGAGACATCGAGCAGGTCATCGACCAGGTGCACCAAGTGGTGCAGCTGGCGCTCCATCATGGCCAACGTGCGCTCGGTCTGCTCGCGGTTTGACACCCGGTGCAAGATCGCCAGACCATTACGCAGCGGTGAAAGCGGGTTGCGCAATTCGTGCGACAGCGTGGCCAGAAATTCGTCTTTGCGCCGGTCTTGCTCGGCCAAGGTTTGCTCGAAGCGCTTGCGCTCGGTCACATCGATCGTCACGCCCAGGGCGAACTCCACGCTGCCGTCAGCCGCAAACTCCGGTACCAGGCGCGCTTCGAAATGGCGCAAACCGGTGGGTGCTTTGAACGCGAATTCGATCGCGCCGGGCGTGCCTCGGTTGAACACGCTGCGCAGCGCGTCGTCCCACCGCGCGCACAGCGCTGCGGGCATGCCGAGCTCTTTGTTCGTGCGGCCCAGGAAGTCTTCGCACGCCAGGCCCGTGATCGCTTCAACCGCCTTGTTGACGAAGACATGCCGCAGTTGGCGATCGAACCGGGTGAGCACCTCGGGCGTGTTGTCGGCCAACGTTTGCAGTTCGCTCTCGCGCCGGCGCAGGGCCTGCTCGGCGCGAACCTGTTCGGTGCGATCCATGCCGTGCACCAGGATGCCCGAGACGGCACCATCCAGCTCGCGCAGCGGCACATAGGCGAAGTCGACAAACATCTCATCAAGGGCTGCCCCGGGCGCGCGCGCCAGCAGCACCCGCATGCCTTTGGCCTGGAACGGCTGGCCAGTGCGGTAGACCTGATCCAACAAGGCCGGGAAGGGCTGGTCGGCGATCTCGGGCACGGCATCGAGCACGGCTTTGCCCAGAATCTCCGGGCCGCGCCCGAGCAAGGCGTAGTACGGCTTGTTGGCCAACTCGTAGACATGACGCGGGCCGCGCAGCACGGCGGTGAACGATGGCATCAGGTTGATCAGCTCGCTGACACGCGCCTGGCTTTGGCGTAGCGCGGCCACGGTGGTTCGAATCTCCGTCGTGTCCTGCACCAGCCCCACCAGGCGCGGTGTGCCCGCCTTGTTCTGTATTTCGGCGATCGACAACAACCAATGCTGCGAACCGTCGGGCCAGATCGAGCGGTACTCGATGCGGTACGGCCGGCCATGCTCGATGGCGCTGCGGATGGCCGCGTCGACGTCGCCCCGGTCTTGCTCATGAACACAGGCCAGCGCCGCGTCATGGTTCAGCACCGAGCCGGGCGCCAGTCCGTGCAAGGCCAGTGCGCCGTCAGAGGCCGCGAAAGCCCAGGTGCCCGGCTGGAGCTCCCATACACCCGCGCGCGCTGCGTCCAGCGCATGGGCAAAGCGCTGTTCACTTTCCAGCAGCGCGGCGGCGGCAGCGCGGGCTGCGGCGGCCTCGGCCCGGGAGCTGTTTTCGCCGTCGCGGGCGCGCCGCGCCAGCAATGCCAACCCGCCGGCCACTAGCGTGAACACCACCCCCTGTATCAATGCCGCGGGGATCTGGAACATGCTGATCTGCCCTCGCGGCTCAATGAACAGCAGGTTGCTGGCCAGCAGCGCGAACACTGCCGCAGCAACAAACGGCGCGGTGCGCAAGAAGAACGCGGCTGGCACCAGTGCCAGCCAGATCAGTGCCAACGCGCCGGCATCGCCGAGCTGTTTGTCGAACAGTGCGCGCAGCAGCAGGGCCAGCGCAACGGCGCCCAGCGCCAGGGCGTACTCAAGCAGCGGCGAAAACGCCGGCTGCCACCTGGCGCGTGTCAGGTTGGTGGCCGTGGCGGCATGCTCATGCTGGCGCAGCGCCATCAAGGCATCGGCCTCGGCGCGATTCGCCCTCTCGCGGGCCAGCGTTTGCTGCAGCGTCTTCGCCTGCGCGCGCAGTTCTGCCTCTGACCTGGCGCGCTGCGTCTCCGACCACGTGCATTGCGCGGTGGTAGCAACCAACGCCAGGTCTTGTGCGGTCCATGAGCGCGGCTGGTTTTGATGCACCACCAGCATGGCAAGCAGTTGCTCCTGCTTGCGCACCGGCACGATGATTTGCGCGCCCACCTGCGCGGCCGCGTAGCGTGCTCGCTCAGCGGCGGTGTAGTGGGCAGCGTGGGCAACGTCGGCATCCACCACATCGCGCCCGGCCATCAGTTCCCGGCGCAGCACAGGCCCATAGCGGTCGAGCCGAAAGGGGCCGGCGATCGGTGGCACCCCGTCGGCGTAGGCTTGGTCGACGATGAATTCATCTGCCTGGCCGAAGTCGACATAGACCACCCGGCTGGCGTGCAGGTGGCGACCGAGCACCGCCGCGGCCTGCGCCTGAATGGCCGCGGGCTCGGCCAGCGTGTGCGTGGCGGCGTCGAGCGCCAGGCGGAAAGCGTCGACTGCCGCGCCGTGGCGCTGCGCTGCCTCGCTGGCGCGCAAGCTGCGCAGCAGCGACCAGCGGTCGACAGCGGCGTCGACAGCGTGGCGCAATGCCGGCGCATTGAGCCATTCGGTGCCGACGCAGGCCTGGGCACCGGACTGGCGCAGCTCGTCGCTGAGCGCAGCGCCGGCGGGCGCGGCGCACAACACCAGCACCGGGCACACCGTCAACCCGCTGCCACCGCCCAGGGCGGCAAGCACCTGTGCCGCGGTCATGTCGGGCAGGTCGTCAACCAACAGCGCGCAAGCCACAGCACCGGCTTGGGTGCCTGCTTGGGCAGCTTGCACGGCTGCCACGCCGGCTTGCCCGGTGACCTTGGCAAACCATACGAAGCCGGTAGCGTCAAGATGGCGCAGCAAGACTTGGCCGATGGCTGCGCCCCCAATGACCAAAACTCGGCCATCCGGCCGCCACGCTTGCGTCACGTTGCCCCCAAAGACCGTTTAAGCGCGGCCTTCCGTCTTGTTCCAACGGTTGGCTGTTCACCGCAGCCATGCACTGCTGCTGCGGTGACTGCCGACACTGACGCTGTGGCTTGACAGCGTTGCGCAGCTTTTACAGTTTAAGTCAGGGCGCGGTGCGAGCGTTGCGAGCCCACCTTCAGCGCCAGGGCGCACGCAGAAGGTGCAGCGCTCTAAAGACCGCGGCCGTGACCGCGCCGGTCGTCGTGGCGATCGCGCGAATTGGGGATGCCGTCGCCGTCACGATCCCAACGCGGGTTGTAGACCGGGTCGTAGCGGTTCGGGATGCCATCGCCGTCACGATCCCAGCGCGGGTTGTAGACCCGGTCGTGGCGATTCGGGATGCCGTCACCGTCACGATCCCAGCGGCGGGGCTGGTCATACTGGCCGTACTGGCCGTGGTACCGACCGGGGTAGACCACCACGGGCTCGCGGTACACCGGGTAAGGCTGCACATACTGCGGCGGCGCCTGCACCACCAACGGCAAGCCATAGAAGGGCACGCCGATCGATACCGACCATTGCACGTCAGCACCACCACGCGCCTGTGCCATGCCTGCGGTGGCGGCACCGGCCAGGGCCAGCGCCAAGACAACGAGTTTCTTGCTGTTCATGTGATGAACTCCTTTGTGGCGGACAACGGCGGCGCGAGGTTGCACTGCCGTTAGCGCATCAACGCGGCGCAAGGCGCCAACGTTCACCCCAAGCTTGTCAAGCGCAGGTAAAGGAACGTTGTTCCGGCCCGGCCCCGTGTAGGCCAGTTCCGACTCAGCCAAGCGCTGTGCGCCCCTGGTGCGAATGCCATGACGAACCAAAAATGAAGAGCCCGCAAAACCGAAAGAAAGACATGACCGAACAAATTTCGCAACCCACCTCCCACATTGAACCGTCCAAGCACTCCACCGACGAGGTTGACGAAAAACTGCGCCAGGTGGAAGGCAACGTTGACGTCAGCATTGGTGCCGGCTCCCCCGCCATCAAGCCGAACAAAGATCTGGACGCAGACGGCAAGCCGATCAACGACATCCATAACCCCGAGGTCTGACCGCTGCGCGATCTCTAGGCCAGCGCTGACCTGGCTGCAGCGGCTGCAGCGGATTCAGCCAGCCGGCTTCAAACCAGGAATGGCGTTGGGCGGTGGCTCGGGCGCGTCGCGCAGGGAGCCGAGAGTGCGGGCATAGACCCAAGTGAACTCGGCACCGAGCAAGAAGATCTGGGCGGAGTAGTAGACCCAGACGAGCACGATGACGACCGACCCCGCGGCGCCGAAGCTCGAAGCCACGGCGCTCTTGCCCAGGTACAGGCCAATCAGAAATTTGCCCACGGTGAACAGCGCGGCGGTGACCAACGCACCGAGCCAGACGTCGTGCCAGTGAATCTTCACGCGCGGCATGAGCTTGTAGATGATGGCGAAGATCACGGTGGTCAAGCCAAAGCCGACCACGGCGTTGACGGCTTGAAGCGCCACTTCCCAATCGCCAAAGGCGCCTCCCCACCACTTGCCCAGCGCCGCCATCACCGCACCCAGCACGAGTGAAACCATGAGCAGGAACGCGAGCGCGAAGATCATGCCGAACGACAGCACGCGGGCGCGCAGCAAACCCCACAGCCCCGCGGACTTGTTTCGTGCCGGGGCACGCCAGATGCGGTCGAGCGCATCTTGCAGTTCGCCAAACACCGTCGTCGCACCGATCAACACCAGTGCAAACCCAATCAGCGTGGCCGTCACGCCCTGGGCAGGTTCGCTCACGCTGGTGAGCAGGCCTTCTACCGCCCTCGCCGCATCGTCGCCCAACAAGCCGCGCAACTGGCCGAAGATTTCGCCGCGCGCCGCGTCCGCGCCGAACACCAGGCCGGCAATGGAGATCACGATCAACAGCAACGGCGCCAGCGAGAACACGGTGTAGTACGACAGCGCCGCGCCCATGCTCGCAGCGTAGTCTTCTACCCATGCCGCGCCGGCACTTTTCACCAGCGCCCACCAGCTGCCGAGCGACGGCCTGGCGGCCCTCATGGTGGTCACGGGTGCGTGTGCATCAAGCGGCCACCATGCCTTCGGTCATTTCGGCCATCAGGTCTGCCTTGCGCGCTTGCATTGCCGCGCCAATGGCCTTCAAGTCCATTTCAGTGTCGCGGCACTTCGGGAACATTTCGTCTTGCTCTTCTTTGGCGTGATGGCTGATGTATTCGCCCAGCACCACCACCTTGGCGTCGTACAGCGCGTCGCGGGGTGACATGGCGCGAATGTGGTCGATCAAGTCCTTGCAGGCGGCATGTTCGACCTCGGCTTCATCGAGCAACGCCGCGTCTACCTTGGCCTCGCGCGCCGCCGGGTAGAAGATTTCTTCTTCGATCGTGGCGTGCACCGTGAGCAGCAGGCAAATCTGCTCGGCCAGAGCTTGGCGAGCGTCACCAGCGGCGTGCTTTTGCGCAAGTTTGTCGTACTTCTGGAACAGCGCGTGCACTTCGCTGTGGTCTTCGGTCAGCAG
>JAYUHT010000153.1:0-2308 GCA_043766725.1 Burkholderiales bacterium
TCGGCATGGGCGTGAACAGCCGCGCCCTGGCGGCGCGTGCCAAGGACATGCCGGCCTTCTTCGGCGCCATTGCCGCCACGGCGCAGCAAAAGTTCATTCCGCAAACCGGCGCGATGTTGATCACCGATGCCGCCGGTGTGGTGCTCGGCGCGGCCGGTGCCAGCGGCGGCACGGGCGATGAAGACGAGCAGATCGTCATCGCGGGCATCCTGGCGGCTGGCTTTTCAAATGCCTGATCTGAAGCGTTAGTGCGGAACAGCCGGCATGAAATCACCCTGGATCGAAGGCCTGCGCAGCGTGGCACTCACCGTGCCCGATCTGGCCGCGGCTGAAGCCTTCTACACAACCGTCTGGCAACTCGATGTGGCCGCGCGCAGCCAAGGCGCGATCTACCTGAGCGGCAGCGGCGCTGATCACCACTTGCTGGCGCTGCATGCCGCGCCGGGCACGCCATGCATCCGGCATGTCACCTTGCGTGCGCGCAGCAGCACGGCGCTGGGCGCCATCGCGCAGGCCACCTTGGCCGCGGGCGGGGTGGTGGAGCGCGCAGAAGGCGCGTCGCCAGACCCGGCCGGTGGCCGCGCGCTGCTGATTCGTGATGCTGACGGCCGGCGCATTGAAGTCGTGCACGGTGACACGCGCCGCAGCGCTGATGCGCCGGCGCCGCCCGATCAACCGCTGCGCCTGGCCCATGCCGTGCTCAATGCCCATGCCGTGGCCGCCACGCAAGCGTTCTTCGAGCAGGCGCTGGGCTTTGTGCTGGCCGATCGCACCCGCATCATGGCTTTCATGAACTGCAATGACGACCACCACAGCATTGCGCTGGGCGACACCGACAACGACGCGCTGAACCACATCGCCTTCCTCATGCCCACGCTCGACGCCGTGATGCGCGGCGGTGGGCGCCTGAAAGACGCCGGCTTGCCGCCGCAATGGGGGCCTGGCCGGCACGGCCCGGGCGACAACGCCTTCAATTACTTTGTCGACCCGTTCGGCATCGTCATCGAATACACCGCCGAGGTGGAGCAAATCGACGACCGCTACCAGCCCGGCGCACCCGCTGATTGGGCTTGGCCGCCGGGCCGCATCGACCAATGGGGCATCGGCACCGCGCCCACCGATGCGTTGAAGCAAGCGCAACGCCGGGTGTTGTTCGCGCCCACGCTTTGAGAAGTTAATTTTTCTAGTCACCACCCAGGAGATCGCCATGCGCTTCACCACCTATTTGCTCCAGGGCCAGCCGCGTCTGGCGGTTGTTGACGGCGAGTCGATCATCGACTTGAGTCAAGCCCGCCCCGGGGTGCCGCCTGACATGCGCGCCGCCCTCGAAGCCGGCATCGACTTGATGGCCGAAGGCCGCGCCGCCATCGCTTCCAGTGCGCCGCGCCTGCCGTTGGCGGCGCAGCAACTCGCGCCCCTGGTGCCCGAGCCCGGCAAGACCATCTGCCTGGGCCTGAACTACTTTGACCATGCCAAGGAAGGCGGCCGCGACAAACCCGACTACCCGTGGTTCTTCTACCGCGGCAAGAGTTCACTCATGGGCCATGGCCAGCCGGGCGTGGTGCCCAAGGTGTCATCGAAGTTCGACTACGAAGCCGAGATGGCGGTGGTGATTGCGAAGAAGGTGCCGCGCCACACCAAGCGGGCTGAAGCGCTGCAATACGTGCTGGGCTACAGCTGCTTCAACGACATGTCGGTGCGCGACTATCAAAAGCGCACCGGCCAGTGGACCATCGGCAAGAACTTCGACGCCACCGGCGGCTTCGGCCCCATGCTGGTCACGGCCGATGAGTTGAGCCCCGGCGCCACGGGCTTGCGCATCCAAAGCCGGCTGAACGGCCAGGTGATGCAAGACGCCAACACCAGCGACATGATTTTTCCGGTGGACGAAACCATCGCGCTGCTGGCCGAGTGCATGACGCTGGAGCCGGGCGACGCCATCATCATGGGCACGCCGGCCGGCGTGGGCCAGGCGCGCACGCCACCGGTGTGGATGAAGGCGGGCGATGTGATCGAGATCGAGATCGAGCGCATTGGCGTGCTGCTCAACCCGATCGTTAACGAAGCCTGAACTGCTTGTGTTCGATGTGGCCATCGTCGGCTTCGGGCCCGTGGGCGCGGTGGCCGCTGCCTTGCTGGGCCAGGCCGGGCTGAAGGTGTTTGTGTGCGACAAGCTGCACGGCGTGCATGAGATACCGCGCGCCATTTCGCTCGACCACGAAATCATGCGTGTGTTCCAGCAGCTCGGCGTGGTTGATGCGGTGCTGCCGCACACCGAGCCGTTCACCGATTCGCAGTGGTTCGGTGC
>JAYUHT010000154.1:0-2299 GCA_043766725.1 Burkholderiales bacterium
TGCTGCTGGCCGTGGGCGACCGCTACGAAGGCGAGATCGCGCAACGCCGGGCGGCCGACGCGAAATACCGTTGAGGCCGGCCGCGATGAAACAACCCCCACGTTGCTTCGCTCAGCGCTTTCGGGCGGCCGGGCAGCACTGACATGAACCCCACCACCGCCCTGTTCTACGTCTTCGCTGCCGTGCTGCTGTTCGCGGCCTTCAAGGTCATCACCGCGCGCAGCACCGTGCATTCGGCGCTGTACCTGGTGCTGGCTTTCGGCAACGCCGCTGCGGTGTGGCTGCTGCTGCGCGCTGAATTCCTGGCCATCGCCCTGGTACTGGTGTACGTTGGCGCGGTGATGGTGTTGTTCCTGTTCGTGGTGATGATGCTCGATGTGGACACCGACGCGATGCGCGCCGGTTTTTGGCAGCACTTTCCCCAGGCCGCCCTGGTGGGCGTGTTGATCGCCCTTGAAATGGCCGTGGTGCTGATGCCGGGCTTTCGGCTCACCGACGCGCCGGTGCCAGACGCCGCCGCGGTGCAGATGGGCAACACCAAGCTGCTGGGCATCGCCCTGTACACCCAGTACCTCTATCCCTTGCAGGTGGCCGCAGTGCTGCTGCTGGTGGCCATCATCGCGGCCATCGCGCTCACGCTGCGCGCGCGCAAAGACAGCAAGCACCTCGATGCCGACGAGCAGGTCAAGGCGAAGAAGGCTGACCGGCTGCGCATCGTGAAGATGGCGGCGGTCATCGATGCACCTTCCATCCCCAAGCCGGAGCCCAAGCCATGACGCTCGGCCCCTTGACCCTGGGCCACTTCCTGGCACTGGGCGGCATGTTGTTCGCCCTGTCGGTGGTGGGCATCTTCCTGAACCGGCGAAACCTCATCGTGCTGCTCATGGCCATCGAGCTGATGCTGTTGGCCGTGAACCTGAACTTCGTGGCCTTCTCGCATTACCTGGGCGACATGGCGGGCCAGGTTTTCGTCTTCTTCATCCTCACTGTGGCGGCGGCCGAATCGGCCATTGGCCTGGCCATCCTGGTGGTGCTGTTCCGCAACCGCTCAACCGTCAACGTCGAAGAGCTCAACAGCCTCAAGGGGTGAGCGGCCTCATGTCCACACAACTTTCACAAAACCTGCTGCTCACCATCGCCCTGGCGCCCTTGGCCGGCTCGCTGGTGGCGGGCCTGGCCGGCAAGGCCGTGGGCCGGCGTGGTGCCCACCTGGTCACGATTCTGGGTGTGCTGATTTCAACCATCGGCTCATTCATGGTGCTGAACGATGTGGTGGCCGGCGCGCGCTTCAACGCCACCATTTATGAGTGGATGACCATCGGCAAGCTCAAGATGGAAGTCGGCTTCCTGATCGATAGTCTCTCGGCCATGATGATGTGCGTGGTGACCTTTGTGTCGCTCATGGTGCACGTCTACACCATCGGCTACATGGCCGAAGACCCGGGCTATCAGCGCTTCTTCAGCTACATCTCGCTGTTCACCTTCAGCATGCTCATGCTGGTGATGAGCAACAACTTCCTGCAGCTGTTCTTCGGCTGGGAAGCGGTGGGCCTGGTGTCGTATTTGCTCATCGGTTTTTGGTACACCCGGCCGACGGCGATCTTCGCCAACATGAAGGCCTTCATCGTCAACCGGGTGGGTGATTTCGGCTTCATCCTGGGCATCGGCTTGATCGTCACCTACGCCGGCACGCTCGACTACGTGCAAGCCTTCGCCAAAGGCCCTGAACTCGCCAAGATGATGTTCCCGGGGCAAGATTGGCTGCTGATCACCGTGATCTGCATCTGCCTGTTCATCGGCGCCATGGGCAAGAGCGCGCAGTTCCCGCTGCATGTGTGGCTGCCAGATTCGATGGAAGGCCCCACGCCCATTTCGGCGCTCATTCACGCGGCCACCATGGTCACGGCGGGCATCTTCATGGTCGCGCGCATGTCGCCGCTGTTCGAGCTGAGCGACACCGCACTGAACTTCGTGCTTGTCATCGGTGCCATCACCGCGCTGTTCATGGGCTTCCTGGGCATCGTTCAAAACGATATCAAGCGCGTGGTGGCCTACTCCACGCTCTCGCAGCTGGGCTACATGACGGTGGCACTGGGCGTGTCGGCCTACTCGGTGGCGGTGTTCCACCTCATGACGCACGCCTTCTTCAAGGCGCTGCTGTTCCTGGGTGCGGGCTCGGTCATCATGGGCATGCACCATGACCAGGACATTCGCAACATGGGCGGCTTGCGCAAGTACATGCCCATCACCTGGATCACTTCGTTGCTCGGTTCGCTGGCCTTGATCGGCACGCCGTTCT
>JAYUHT010000155.1:0-6171 GCA_043766725.1 Burkholderiales bacterium
GTGATGCCGCGCAGCCCTGGTACCGCGCTCAAATCGAGCACCGCCGCGGGCGGCGCCTGGCCCACGCGCGCGGCGTAGACATCGGTGCCGCCGGCCAGCATGAGCAGGCCGCCCTGGGCGAGCAAGGCGGCGGCTTCACTCAATGAAGCCGGGCGTTCGTAACGGGGGGGTGATGTGAGCATGCGGATTCCAGCGTAGCAGCTTGCTCAGCCGCGTGGCTAAGGGCTGGCGCGGATTCTCATGGGCAGACGCTTCGAGTACGGTCTGACCACCGTGTGACAGCACCTGTGGGTGCGAGGAAATGGCGATGGACGTTCAAGCCCTGGTTGAACCCGACCGCGTGCACAAGCGCGTCTACACCGACAGCCAAATTTTTGACCAGGAGATGAGCCACATCTTCGAGCGCGCCTGGGTCTATTGCGGGCACGAATCGCAAGTGCCTGAAGCAGGCGACTACGCCGCCGTGACCATCGGCCGCCAGCCCATGATCATGGTGCGTGCGGCCGATGGCGGCATCAACGTGCTGCACAACCGCTGCCCGCACCGCGGCGTGCAGGTGGTGGGCAATTTGCAGGGCAACACGGGTGCGTCGTTCGTGTGCTCGTACCACGCCTGGAGTTTTCATCTCGACGGCAAGGTGCGCGCCATTCCGCTGGCCAAGGGCTATGAAGGCACGCGCATGGACAAGAGCAACCCCGACTGCAACATGAAGGCCGCCGCGCGCATAGACAGTTACCGCGGCTTCGTTTTCGCCAGCCTGGCCAATGACGGTCCTTCGCTGCTTGAATTCCTGGGCGACGCCAAGATCGCGTTCGACGACATGTGCGACCGCTCGCCCGTGGGCGAAGTTGAAGTGGTGCCCGTATGCCACCGGGTCATCCAGCAGTCGAACTGGAAGTTCTTCATGGAAAACCAGCTCGATGCGCTGCACCCGTCGGTGACGCACCAGTCCACCGGCATCGCCGCGGGCCGCGTCGAGCGGCGCTTGAAGGAACAGAACGGCAAGGCGCCGCTGTACTACCACTACCTCTCAACCTTCGCGTCGAGCTTCGAGCAGTGGGACAGCGTGCAGACCATCAACTACCCGCAAGGTCACGGCATCTTGAAGGCCTACATGGGCCTGCGCCCGCAAGACGCTGACACGCTGGAGCATGAGGCTCAGCTCAAGGCGGCTTACGGCGAAGCCAAAGCCGAGGAATACCTGTCGCGCAGCATTCACCATGTGTTGGTGTACCCGTATCTTTCGGTGCAATCGCCCTTGCAGCAACTGCGCTGCCTGCGGCCGATTTCGCCCGACAAAACCTTGTCTGAGATTTGGCACTTCCGCCTGAAGGGCGCGCCCGAGGCCATCTACCGGCGCAGCCTGTGGTACTTCAACCTGGTGAATTCGCCGGCCACCATGATCAACGCCGACGACCTGGAAAACTGGACCAAGGCGCAATGGGGCTTGACCTCGAACGGTGGCGATTGGGTCAGCTTTCACCGCTACTTTGGTGACGACCGGGTGGATGAAAAAGGCGTCGCGCATTCCAACCACGGCACATCAGAGGTGGTGATGCGCAACCAGTTCGCAGCCTGGCGGCGCTACATGCAGGCGGCGGCGTCATGACACAAAAGATGCCACAAGAGATGGCCCAGCCCATCCCTTCAGCCGGCCCCGACATGGGCCGCTTGCTCGCCCAAGACGTGGTGATTGACGGCAACGTGGCCGGTGCGGCCACCGGCGCCCAGGCCATCGAGCCCAGCCATTCACCGCGTGGGCCTGTGGCGCCGCCGGGCAGCGTGCCGCGGCCTGGGCAGTTGGTGAGCCTCGAGCTGCAGCGCGAGATGGAGCAACTGCTCTACCTGCAAGCCGAGCTGCTGGACGGCAAACACTGGCAGGCCTGGATCGACCTGTTCACTGAAGATGGCATTTACTGGATGCCCGCGCGCCCCGAGCAAACCGAGTGGGAAGGCTCGCCCTCGATCTTTGCTGAAGACAAGCTGATGATGGAAATTCGCAAGGGGCGGGTGAGCCACCCGAACGCCTGGTCGCAGGCGCCGCTGTGGATGACCAACCATGTGGTCAGCCACGTGGCGGTTGAATCCGCCGCGGCCGATCAAATTGAAGTGCGCTCGCGCTTTCACATGATGGAGCTGCGGCGCGACAGCATTCGCCACTTCGGCGGCAACTACCGCCACAGCCTGGTACGCGCTGGCGATGGCGCACTGAAAATCAAGCTGCAGCGCGTGGACTTGTTCAACGCGCAAGCCGCTTTCGACTACGTCATTCAAATCTGGGTTTAACCAAGGATTCTCCATGCCGCATTTCGTCGCACTCAAGTCAACCTTGGCCGTGGTGGCCCTGGCCGCGGCTTACGCCGCGCAGGCCGCAGACAAGGTGAAGATCGGCTTCGTCAGCACCCTTTCAGGCCCCAGCGCGGCGCTGGGCGTGGACATCCGCGATGCCTTCTTGCTCGCCGTGAAGCTCAACGGCGGCAAGCTGGGCAACCTGCCGGCCGAAGTGATCGTCAGCGACGACCAGTTCAAGCCCGATGTGGCCAAGCAGTTGTTTGAAAAGAATGTGAAGCGCGACAAGGTCGACTTCATGACCGGCGTGGTGTTCAGCAACATCATGCTGGCTGCCTTGCCTGAAGCGTTAGACAACAACACCCTGTACATCAGCCCGAACGCGGCGCCATCTTCCATGGCCGGCAAGGATTGCAACCCGCTGTTCTACGCCGTGTCGTGGCCCAACGACGCCTATCACGAGGCCGCCGGCCAATTCGCCAACCAGCGCGAGATGAAAAGCGTGTACCTGCTGGCACCCAACTACCAGGCCGGCAAGGATTCATTAGCTGGCTTCAAGCGCATGTTCAAGGGCACGGTGCTGGGCGAGAACTACACCAAGCTCGGCCAGCTTGATTACGCCGCTGAACTGGCCGAGATTCGCGCCGCCAAGCCGCAGGCGCTGTACATCTTCCTGCCCGGCGGCATGGGCATCAACTTCATCAAGCAGTTCGTCGGCGCCGGCCTGGGCAAAGACATCAACCTGCTGCTGCCCGGCTTCAGCGCCGACCAAGACGTGATCCGCCCGGTGGGCGCGGCCATGTCGGGCCTGTTCAACACCGCGCATTGGTCGCCCGATTTCAGCAACGCCGCGAACCAGAAGTTCATGGCCGAATTCGAGAAGGAATACAAGCGCATTCCCACCGTGTATGCGGCGCAGGGCTATGACGCCGCGCAGCTCATCAACGCCGCCGTGCGCGACGTGAAAGGCAAGCTCGAAGACCGCGAGGCCGTGCGCAAGGCCTTGAAGGCGGCGCGCTTCGAGTCGGTGCGCGGCGCCTTCAGGTTCAACACCAACCAGTACCCGATCCAGAACTACTACGTTCGCACCATCGGGTCCGACGGCAAGGGTGGGCTCATCAACAAATCGTTCAACCAGCCGATCCTGAAAGACCACGGCGATGCCTACGTGGGCGCCTGCGCCATGAAATAGTCGCCTGTGTTCAGCGTGCTGTTGATGGAGCAGGCCCTCAACGGCTTGCAACTGGGCTTGATGCTGTTCTTGCTGGCTGCCGGCTTGACGCTGGTGTTTGGCGTGATGGACATGATCAACCTGGCCCATGGCTCGCTGTACATGGTGGGCGCGTTCTGCGCCGCCTGGCTGGTGGCACTCACCGGCTCGTTCCTGCTCGGCGTGCTGGGTGCGGTGGTGTTGACGGCTGCGTTCGGCATGCTCATTGAAGCCACGCTGCTGCGCACGCTGTATGCGCGCGACCACTTGAGCCAGGTGCTGGCCACCTTTGCGCTGATCCTGATCTTGAACGATGGCGTGAAGATGGTCTTCGGCAACGACTTGCCGCTGAGTGCACCGGCCGCGCTCGATGGGCCCGTGGAGTTGCTGCCCGGGTTTCAGTACCCGGCGTATCGCTTGCTGATCCTGGCCGTGGGCGCGGTATTGGCCTTGCTGATGTACGCCCTGGTGGCCAAAACGCGCATGGGCGCCTGGGTGCGCGCCGGCGCGGCCAACCGGGTGATGACCGAGGCGCTGGGCATCAACGTCAAGCGCCTGTTCACAGCCGTGTTTGGCCTGGGCGCCGGCCTGTGCGCCGTTGCCGGTGCCTTGCTCGGGCCGCTGCTGGCGGTGCAGGTGGGCATGGGCGAGAACATCCTGATCCTGGCCTTCGTGGTCATCGTCATCGGCGGCATCGGCTCGATACGCGGTGCGCTGGTTGGGGCGTTGCTGGTGGGCGCGGTGGACACGCTGGGCCGCACCGGCTTGCAGCACCTGTTGCGCGAGGTGTTGAGCCCGCAATGGGCCAGCGCGGCCGGGCCGGCGATCGCTTCCATGGCGGTGTACCTGTTCATGGCCGCGGTGCTGGTGTTCAAGCCGCAGGGCTTGTTCCCGGCGCGTGGGTGAAATGAAACACCCCCTACGGCCTTCGGCCGCCCCCTCAAGGGGGCACTGCCAGCGGACCGGCGGAGCCGGATCCGCGGCAGTCGCTTGGTGGCCGTGGTTCGTCGTGGCCCTTGCCGCGCTGGCCTTGCCCTGGGCGCTGCAATTCATTGGCGCGCCGTTCTATATCAGCCTGGCCGGGCGCATCGTGGTGCTGGCCATCGCCGCCACCAGCCTGAACCTGGTGCTGGGCTATGGCGGCATGGTCTCCTTCGGCCACGCCGCCTTCGTCGGCCTGGGCGCTTATGTCACCGGCATCCTGATCAGCGAAGGCCAGCTTAACGGTGCTGTTCACTTGGCCGCGACGCTGGCGGTGTGTGGGTTGGCCGCGCTGCTCATCGGCGCCATTTCGCTGCGCACCCAGGGCGTGTACTTCATCATGATCACGCTGGCCTTTGCGCAGATGCTGTACTACCTGGCCAACTCCATCAAAGGCTATGGCGGCGATGAAGGCCTGAGCATCAAGGCGCGTTCCCTGCTGGGCTTCGGCATTGATTTGAAGGACAGCACCCACTTCTACTACCTGGCCCTGGCCGTGCTGGCGGCGTGCCTGCTGGTGCTGCACCGCTTTGGCCCTTCGCGCCTGGGCCGCGCCGTGCAGGCGCTGCGCGACGACCCGCTGCGCGCCGAAGCCCTGGGCTTTGCCACCTATGGCCTGCGGCTGTTGATCTTCGTGGTGGCCGGTATGGTGGGCGGCGTGGCGGGTGCGTTGAGCGTGAACCAGCAGGGGTATGTCAGCCCCAACCTGCTGCACTGGACGCAGTCAGGCACGCTGATGGTGATGGTCATCCTCGGTGGCGTGGGCCGCTTGTGGGGCGGCGTGGCCGGCGCGGTGGTGCTGGTGCTGCTGCAAGAAGGCCTGGCGGCCTACACGCCGCACTTTGAGTTCTACACCGGCTGGGTGCTGCTGGCCGTGGTGCTGTTTGCGCGCGGCGGTTTGGTGGGTGGGTTGCAAGCGTTGGGCAGCCGCTTGAAGGTGGGCCGGTGACTGTGTTGCTCGACGTGCGCGGCCTGCGCAAGCGCTATGGTGGCGTGGCGGCCACCGACGGCGTGGACTTGCAGGTGCACAGCGGCGAGCTGCATGCGTTGATCGGCCCCAACGGCGCCGGCAAGACCACGCTGGTGGCGCTGCTGGCCGGGCAGGTGGCGAGCGATGCCGGCCAGATCGTTTTTGCCGGCCACGACATCACCCACGCCAGCGCCCACCGGCGCGCGCGCCTGGGGCTGGCGCGCTCGTTCCAGATCACGCGGCTGTTCAAGAGCTTCAGCGTTGCGCAACACCTGGCCTTGGCGCTGCAAGCGGCCAGCGGCTCCAGCCTGGGCGCATGGTCACCGGTGGCGCGTGAACGCGCATTGGCGCAGCAGGCCCATGCCAGCCTGGCCCAGCTGGGGCTCACCGAGAAGGCTGACGCACGCATCGAGCAGTTATCGCACGGCCAGCGCCGCGCGCTCGAAG
Source organism: Burkholderiales bacterium (assembly GCA_043766725.1). Classification (GTDB taxonomy): domain Bacteria; phylum Pseudomonadota; class Gammaproteobacteria; order Burkholderiales; family Burkholderiaceae_C; genus Rubrivivax. The sequence continues at coordinate 5,898 of JAYUHT010000155.1, forward strand.
TCGGCATGGCCGTGGTGGCCCAGCCGCGCCTGGTGTTGTTGGATGAACCCTTGGCCGGCATGGGGCCAGAAGAAGCCGCGCAAATGGAAGCCTTGATCGCACACCTGCACACCCGCACCACGGTGTTGCTGATCGAGCATGACGTGGACGCCGTGTTCCGCCTGGCCAGCCGGGTGACGGTGCTGGTCAGCGGCCAGGTCATCGCCAGCGGCGCGCCGGCGGCCGTGCGCGCCGATGCGCGTGTGATCAGCGCATACCTGGGGCAGGAATGAGC
>JAYUHT010000156.1:0-2294 GCA_043766725.1 Burkholderiales bacterium
GGCTGCCCGTGAAGGTAATTTGAAACTTTAGGTTGCAGGCTGGCCACTCGCCTGCTCAAGCGCTGAAGTCAATCAACACCTTCATCGCCTGCTTGCGCAGACTGGCCTGCTGGAACGCGGCCACGGCGTCGGTCATCTTGAATTGATGGGTCACCACGGGCGAAAGGTCTACTCGGCGCTCGTTGATGAGCTGCACCGCCAACGCAAATTCGGCGTGGAAGCGGAACGAGCCGCAGATGCTCAATTCCTTGGCCACCACCATGTTCTGCGGCAGGCTCACGTCACCGCCCAGGCCGAGCTGAACGACGACGCCGCGCGGGCGCATCACTTCCAGCCCGTCGCGGAACGCACGCTCGTTGCCCGAGCATTCAAGCATCACATCGAAGCTGCCCTTGTTGGCACTGTTGCGCGCGACCCAGGTCTTGTCGGTGGCGGCATTGATGGTCTCATCGGCGCCGATTTTCTTGGCGATGAGCAAGGGCTCGTCGACCACATCGGTGGCCACGATTTCGGCCGCGCCGTGCAACCGCGCGGCGGCAATGGCCAGCACGCCGATGGGCCCGCTGCCTGAGATCAGCACCCGCTTGCCCAGCAGCGGGCCGGCGCGGCTCACGCCATGCAGGCCCACCGAAAACGGCTCGGCCAGCGCAGCCAGGCTCAGCGGCACACCGGCCGCCACTTTGTGGCACTGGCTGGCGTTGCACAACAGCACGTTGCGAAACGCGCCCTGCACATGCGGCATGCGCATGGCGCTGCCGAAAAAGCGCATTTCCAGACACTGGTTGGGCAGGCCTTCGAGGCAGAACTTGCAGGCTGCGCACGGCTGGCTGGGGTTCACGGCCACGCGGTCACCCACCTTCACGCTGGTCACGTCACCCGCCACCGCGGCCACGGTGCCGGCCACTTCATGGCCCAGCACCATGGGCTCCTGAATGCGCACGGTGCCAAAGCCACCGTGCTGGAAGTAGTGCAGGTCAGAGCCGCAAATGCCGCCCATACCCACACGCACCAGCACCTGGCCGGGGCCGGGTTCGCCGGCATCTCTGTCATCAAGCCGCAGGTCATTCGGCGCGTGGATCACCAGGCACATGCAGCGCATCTTCATGCTAGTTCCTTGAAACGTTATGGTTTAGGCCGTGGCTGGGCGCAGCACGTTGAGCAGTTCGCGGCCTTCGGCCAGGCGGTTGATGTTCTCGGCCAGGGTGGCCTGCCGGCGCTTGAGCATTTCATGCGTCCAACCCGACATGTGCGGCGTCATGGTCACGTTGCTCAGGGCCGCGAAGGGCAGCTTCGAGGGCGCGCATTCGCGCTTCTCGGCCGTGGGGTACTGGTACCAGGTGTCGATCACGGCGCCGGCGATGCATTTGCCCGCCAGCGCGTCGTACAAGGCCTGCTCGTCAATCACCGGGCCGCGGCCCACGTTGACGATCACCGCACCTGGCCGCATGGCCGCCAGCTCGGCGGCGCCGACGATGCCTGTGGTGTTGGCGGTTAAAGGCAAGCTGACCACGATGGCGTCAGCCGTGGCCATGAATTCGGCCAGTTGATGCAGCCCGAAGCTTCGCGCCACGCTGGCGTCGTTCACCGCACTGCGGTTGGCCACCACCACGCCCATGCCGAAGGCCCGCGCGCGCGCCGCCACGGCCTTGCCGATGTGGCCATAGCCCAGTAGGCCGATGGTGCTGCTGCCCAATTCAGTGCGCGCCGCCCCGGGGCAGCCGGCTTGCAGCGGCCAGCGGCCCTGGCGCAGGTCAGCGTCGGCCTGCGCCAGCGGTACGTGGCGCAGCAGCAGGGCCGCCATCACGTATTCGGCTATCGCCTGCTCATGGCCGTGGCAGTTGCACAGCGCGGCTTGCGCCGGCAGCAAGGCCTGGTTGATGTTGTCGGTGCCAGCGGCGGGGGCTTGCACCAAACGCGCGGCACGTGGTGTGGGCAGGCTGGTGTCGAGCCGGGTGGTGATGATGACTTGCGCCTGCTCGTAGGCTTCGCGCTCGCCCGGCTTGGTTAACGCATCACTCAAGTCAACGATGCGATGCGCCGGGCCGACGAGTGTTTCAAAACCGGCGCGAAAGTGGGCCATGCCGGGGCCGTGAAAAGCGATGCTCAATGCCGCTTGCGCCATGCCGTGGTCTCCTGGTTCAGCGCGTCATCATATGCAGCGGCCACATCACGATCTGCGGGAACACCACCAGCAGGAACATGACGATGATCTGCGCAATCATGAACGGCAGCACGCCCTTGATGGCGCCGCTCATGGGTATCTTGGCCACACCGCACACCACGTTGAGCACCGT
>JAYUHT010000157.1:0-6124 GCA_043766725.1 Burkholderiales bacterium
TTTGGAAAGCACGTGATACCGGCTGGCCACACGCCGCACCAGCCCGTAGTTCTGTTCGATCAGCAGCAGGCTGGTGCCGGCTTTGAAAAGCCGTTGCAACACAACCGCGAGTTCATCCACGATCACCGGCGCCAGGCCTTCGCTGGGTTCATCCAGGATCAACAGCGCCGGGTTGGCCATCAGCGCACGGCCGATGGCCAGCATCTGTTGCTGCCCGCCTGAAAGCGCCGTGCCGGGCGTATCCGCTCGCTCGTTGAGGATGGGGAACAGCTCGCACACGCGCTCGAAGTTCCACTGCCCGGGGCGCTGCGTGGCCGCACCGAGCAGCAGGTTTTCGCGCACGCTCAGGTTGGGGATGATGGCGCGGCCCTGCTGCACCACCGAAATGCCGGCGCGCGCGGCGGCGTAGTGCGGGATGGGTTGAAGCGCCTGGCCGTTGAACAGCACCCGCCCGCCATGCAGCGCGGCAATGCCGAGCAAGGTGTTGACGATGGTGGTCTTGCCCACGCCGTTGCGCCCCAGGATGGCCACGCTTTCATTGGCGCGAATGGCCAGGTTGATGCCGTGCAGCACCTTGGCACCGGCATAGCCGGCGTGAACGTTCTCGAACGTTAACAGCGCTGTCATTGCAGCGCCTTGAGGCATTCGCTCTTGGGGCTGAGCCCGGACGCAGGCAGCGCCTGCGGGCTGCCTGCCGCCTGGCGAAGGCCATCGGCCTGTGGCCGATGGCGGCCCGGCGAACTCATGCGGAACTTCCAAGGTAGGCCGTCACCACTTCGGGCATGGCACGCACTTCGTCGGGCGTGCCTTCGGCCAGCAGCTTGCCCAGGTGCAGCACGGTGATGCGGTCACAAATGGAGAACACCACCTCCATGTCGTGCTCAACCAGCAGCACGGTGACATTCCAGCGCGAGACCAGGTCTTTCAAGTGCTCGGCCAGGGCCAGCGATTCGCTCATCGACAAGCCCGCTGCCGGCTCATCAAGCAGCAGCAGTTTCGGGCGACCAATCAGCGTTAAGGCCAGGTCGAGGCGGCGCTGGTCGCCGTAGGAAATATCGGCGGCCACTTGGTGCGCCAGGGGGGTGAGGCCCATCTCCGCCATCACTTCATCGACGTTCGGCACTTCGGCCTGGTGCGCGGCGCACTCAAGCTGCTCCAGCACGCTCAAGCCCGGGAAAATGTTGGTGCGCTGGAACGAACGCGCCAGGCCGGCGGCGCGGCGCTGCTGCACGCTGAGATGGCTGATGTCGGCGCCCTGGAAGCTGACCTTGCCGCTGCGTTGCGCGTTGCGGCCTGACAGCACATCCATCAGCGTTGACTTACCTGCACCGTTAGGGCCAATGAGCCCGCGAATCTCGCCCGGCGGCACGGCGATGTCGACATCATTCAACGCAAAGAAGCCGCCATAGCGGCGGGTGAGCTTCTCGCCCTGTATGGCGTACACGCTATTCACCCTTCGCGGCGCGAAAACGTTCAAGCTGCTGCGCCAGCGCGCCGCCCAGGCCCAGGGGCAGCAGCAGGGTCACGGCGATCAGCGTCAGGCCGATGAGTGCCGGCCAGTGCTCGGTGAGGTTGCCGGCCACGTCTTTGAGGAAGAAGAAAACGATGGCGCCAAAGGCCGGCCCCCACAGCAAACGCGGCCCGCCGATGATGACCATGATCAGCGCCGAGCCCGACAGGCTCCAGTGCAACGCATCAGGCGACGCGAAGGCGTTGTACACGGCAAACAGCACGCCGGCCAGCGCGGCGATGAAGGCTGACAGGGCCAGCACCGCCGCCCGCGGCACGCGCGTGCGGTAGCCGATGAAGCGCGCGCGCTCTTCGTTTTCACGAATCAAGGCCACGGTGCGGCCGGCGCGGCTGCGGCCAAAAAGTGACAGGGCCAACGTGAGCAACACCAGCACCACCCAGCAGATCATGAACATCGACTGCGGGCGCTGGAACACGTTCACGTCCAGCCCGAAGAGTTGCGCCGGCAGCTTGATGGCCATGCCGTCTTCGCCACCCGTCACCTCGCGCGCCTTCATGGCAAATTCATGCGTCGCCTGGCCCACGGCGAGGGTGAGCATGGAAAACGCGATGCCGGGAATGCCCACGATGCCCAGGCCGAGCAAGAAGGCCAGCAGCGTGGGCAGCACCAGCGCCACGATGATGGCGGCCTCGGCCGGCATCCAGCCCTGGTTCAAGCTCAAGGCCACCACGTACACCGCCAGGCCGTAAAACGCGGCGTGGCCGAAGCTGACCACGCCGTTCAGGCGCAGCAGCGTGCCCACCGCCATGGCCAGCACGCCGCTGATCGCCGCTTGCGCCAACAGCGTCATCAACAACACCGAGCCCACGGCGCGCGGCAGCGCCAGGCCCACCACGATGAAGCCCAACGCGCACAGCAAAGCGCTGCGGGTTGACATGGGCGGCGCTGAGCGCGCAATAACGTTAGACACGACTTCCTGCCAAGCCCGCCGGGCGCCAGACCAGCACACCCACCATCAGCAGGAAAGGAATCATGGTCGCGGCCCACGGCAGGTGCACCACGCCGAAGTTGTAGATCTGCCCGATGACCAGCGCGGCAACGAAGGCGCCGGAAAAACTGCCCAGCCCACCGATCACGATGACGATGAAGGATTCAACCAGGATGTAGCCACCCATCGACGGCGAAATGGCCAGCAGCGGCGCGGCGATGGTGCCCGACAGGCCCGCCAGCCCCGTGCCGATGGCCACCACGATGGCGCTGACGCGGTTGGTGTTGACACCCAACACCGCGGTGGTCACCGGGTCCACGCTCGACGCGCGTATGAACAGGCCGATGCGGCTGTAGCGCAGCCACAAGGTGAGCGCCAAGGCCACGCTTGCGGCCACGGCAATCACCATCAGCCGATAGACGGGAAAGTCTTGGCCCGAGATCTTCACCGCGCCGGCCAACAAATCAGGCACGGCCAGGGTGCGGTAGCCCTTGCCCCAGACGGTTTGTGCCAAGTCTTCCAACACCAGCAGCAGGCCGAAGGTGACCAGCACGGTGACGATGGGGTCTTGCCGCTGCAAAGGCCGGAACACGAAGACATCGAGCAGCCCGCCGAGTGCGCCCAGCACCACCACCGCCACCACCAGCGCGACCCAGTAGTTGCCCACGGCCGCGGCGCTGAAGCCCACGTAGGCACCGAGCATGAACAGGCTGCCATGGGCAAAGTTCACCACCCGGCGCAAGCCGAAGATGAGCACCAGCCCCACGGCCACGATGTACAGCAAGCCGCCGTACACCAACCCGTTCAACACCTGCACCAACATGCTGCGTGGCCCCTTTTGCTGCTGGCGCCGTGATGCGCCGCTGGGTGAACCGCGGCCCGGTGCCGATGGTTCGCTAGCGGGGTTATACGCTAGTGTACGAACTGGCTTGCATGCCGGGAACCCTATGGCAGCGCGAGGCAGTCGGCGTGCATCTCGCTGCGCGCGCAGGCCGGGTGAACACGCTTGCGCGGCCGGCGCAGACTGCTCATAGTGACGAACGCCCGGCGCACGCTGGGCGCAGGCTGGCACGCCGAGCTTGAACCCGGCGCCCCTCAACCACTGACCTTCAACCTTTCACCGCGGAGTAAACAGCAATGAAGCACAGCTTGCCGCGCAGGGCGCTCACCCTGCTTTTCGGTTGCGCGTTGGGCGCATTCGCACTCATGGGCCCGGCGCTGGCCGGCAACGACCGCAACGAACGCAAGGATGATGACCGCGACCACGACCGCGGCCATCGCACCCAGCGCTGCGAAGACCTGTCCGGCCGCCTCATTGGCGGCGCGCACGTGCTGGCCGCCGACATGGTGGCCGCCACGGCAACGCTGCCTGAATACTGCCGCGTCAGCGGCCTCATCGCCCCCAAACTGAACTTTGAATTGCGCCTGCCGGTGAAGTGGAATTCCAAGCTGCATTACGGCGGCGGCGGTGGCTACAACGGCGCCATTCCACCCGTCACCGTGGGCGCCCTGCAAAAGGGCTTTGCCCAGGTCAGCAGCGATTCCGGCCACCAGGGCAGCGGGCTCGATGCGTCGTTCATTCAGGGTGACCCCCATGCCGCTGCGCTGTTCGGTTATCTCTCGGTGCCCACCGTCACCGAAGCCGCGCGCGAGATCGTGCGCCGCCACTACCACCATGCGCCCAAGCGCACTTACTTCGAGGGCTGCTCCAACGGTGGGCGCGAAGGCTTGATCAACGCGCAGCGCTTCCCCTGGTTGTTCGACGGCGTGATTTCGCGCGCGCCGGCCTACAACTGGGTCGGCATCATGGGTGCGTTCAACCGCACCGCCAAGGCCCTGGCCGCGCCGGGCGGGGCCATGAGCGCGGCCAAGCTCAACACCTTGTCGAACGCCGTGCTGGCCGCCTGCGACGCGGCCGACGGCGTGGCCGATGGCGTGGTGAGCAACCCGCAGGCCTGCCACTTCAACCCGGCCACGCTGCGCTGCGCCGGGGGTGCCGACACGGGCAACAGTTGCCTGTCTGATGCCCAGCTCGCGGTGGTGAACTCGTACACCAACCCGACCTCGATTGCCGGCGGCGCCTACCGCTACCCCGGCTGGCCGCTCAGCGGCAACGAGAACGCCGGCGGCGCCTGGGACTTGTGGGTCAGCAGCGGCCCGCGCTTGCAGTTCCTGTTTCCAGACACCACGGTCAAGTACTACCTGGCCGGTGACCCGCTGGCCAATTCGCTCACCTACAACTTCGACAGCAACCCGGCGGCTTTGGGTGCCTTGTCAGCGTTGAATGACGCCACCAACCCGGGGCTGCACAACTTCCTGGGCTCGGGCGGCAAGCTGATCTTGTGGCATGGCACCAATGACGCGGCATTGAGCTACCGCGCCACGCTTGACTATTACAGCCAGGTGCAGGCGGCAGTGGGTGGCCGTGCCAATGCCGACCAGTTCGTGCGCATGTACCTGGCGCCTGGCGTGAACCACTGCGCCGGCGGGCCGGGGGCCGACGACAGCGACTTGCTGGCGGCGTTGGACGACTGGGTCAGCAAGCACAAGGCACCGGGCACGCTGGCGGCCACCAAGCTCGATGCCAGCGGCGCCACCGTGTTGACGCGGCCACTGTGCGTGCACCCGAGCTACCCGCAACACAAGGGGCACGGCGACCCGGCGATGGCCAGCAGCTTCACCTGCACCGCGCCTTGACGCTTGGGCGTGCCGCGGCGCCAAGGCAGGCGCTGCGGCACGCGCCCATCAGGGCAGCACACCATTCGGCCTGGGCGCCCCGGGCACGCACCACAATGCCCGCATGGGCGTGAGTTTCAAGAACCTGTTGAGCTTTGTCACGGCGGTGGACGCCGCCAGCCTCACCGCCGCGGCGCAAACGCTGAAGATGGCGCAGCCGGCGCTGAGCCAACAGATCGCCGCGCTGGAAGCGCACTTCGGCCACAAGCTGCTGCTGCGCTCGCACGCGGGCGTCGCACCCACCGCGGCCGGCCGCGAGCTGTATGGCCATGCGCGCACCCTGCTTGGCCAGCTTGAGCAAGCGCAGCGCGATGTGGCGCGCGCCGGTGGCGCACTGCGCGGCACGGTCTCGGTTGGCCTGGCCACGTACAGCACCACCTCCATCTTGGCCACGCCCTTGCTCAAGGCGGCGCGCGAACGCCACCCTGAGATCAAGCTGTTCATCAATGACAACTTCGGCCTCGTGCTCAGCGAAATGGTGATGACCGGCCGCATGGACATGGCCCTCATCTACGCGCCCACACAGCTCAGCGGCGTGCACTTGCAGCCGCTGCTGGTGGAAGACTTGTTCCTGATTGCGCCGCCTGGCACCTTGTTGCCCGGCGCCGATGACGAAGCGATGACGCTGCCCGTGCTGGCCGAGGTGGACTTGCTGCTGCCCGGGCGCACGCACTTCCTGCGCCGGCTGGTCGACAACGCTTTCGCGCAGGCGCGCTTGCAACCGCGTGTGCGCGCCGAAATCGAATCGGCCGCCACGCTGCGCGAGGCCATCGAAGCCGGCCTGGGCGCCACCATCCTGCCCTGGGCCCTGGCCAGCACCTTCAGCGGCCTGCGCCCGCCGGTGGTGCGGCGCATCGACGATGTCGGCCAGCCCGGCATGGCGGCCACCGTTTCCTTGTGTGTGTCGAACAGCGCGCCTCTGTCTGAGG
>JAYUHT010000158.1:0-6111 GCA_043766725.1 Burkholderiales bacterium
TGTTCGAGCAAAAGACCTCGGCCAACCAGATGCAGGCCACGCAGGCCATGGAGGCCGCCGAGGCCGGCATCGAATGGGCCACCGGCATGCTCAACCTGCCCTACGACATCAGCACCACCTGCGCCGCGCTGAGCACCACCAACGCCTCGTTTCGCAAGCGCTATGTGGTGACGCAGTGGAACGCCGCCACCAGCCCCACCACCAACGTGGTGGCCGCCACCAACACCTTCCCGGGTTGCCGCCTGCTGGCCACGGGCTTGACGTGCAGTTGCCCCGATGTGCCGGCCAGCGGCAGCGCCGTGGCCAGCTTGGGAAGCACGGCCGCGCCCAGCTTCACCGTGGCCTTTGCCGACGTGTCGGGCGATGCTGAAGCGGTGCGCATCACGGCCTGGGGCTGCACGGCGCAGGCTGCAGCGTGCACCCAAAGCACGGCCGGCGGGGCGGATGCGAATGCGTCGGTGAGTGTGATCGTCAAGCTGCGCCCGATCCTGCGCGCCGCGCCGGCCTCGCCGCTGACCTGCGGCACCTCGTGCACGGTGGGCGGCTCGTACAACATCGTCAACGGCGACATCCCCACCAACGGCATCTTGGTCAACGCCGGCACCACCATCTCCACGTCGCCGGGCACCACCATGACCACCCTGCCCGGCGCGCCGGCGGCCAATGCGCTGGTGGGCAACGACGCTTCGCTGTCGGCGCTGTCCAGCGCCGACCCCACGTGTTCAAGTTCGCAGATGTTCAACGCCTACTTCGGCAGCACGCTGGAACAGTTCCGCGACCAGGAATCGACCCGGGTGTTGAGCTGCACCAGCACCGCAGACTGCAAGAGCAAACTTCAGCTTGCGTACGACGAGGGCGCACGCTCGTTCTACTTCGAGTCGGATGTGCAGCTTTCCGGCAACGGTACGCTGGGCAGCCGCACCGACCCGGTGACGCTGGTCACGCCCAACGGCCTCACCGTCAACGGCACCTGGGACGTCTGGGGCGTGATCTTCTCCAACAGCGCTGACTGGAACGACCTGGGCACCGGCTCGGCCACCATTCACGGCGCGCAGGTCACCTGCGCGGCCTACAACAACAACGGCAACGGCACCATCACCTACGATGCCGAGACCTTGAAGAACCTGCGCCGCCAAACCGGCGTGTTCGTTCGCGTGCCCGGCAGCTGGCGCGATTTTTGATCGACTTCAAGGACCGGCCATGACCCTCACGCGCCCGCTCGCCCGCACTCGCCAAGGCGGCTTTTCGTTGGTCGAATCGCTCATCGCCACGGTGGTGGTGGCCTTCGGGCTGCTGGCCGTGACCGGCATGCAGATCACCCTGACGCGCAGCGCCGACCTGGCACGCCAGCGCGGCGAGGCGGCGCGCCTGGCCGAAGAGCGCATGGAAGCCTTGCGTGCCTTCAGCGTGATGAAAACCACCACGGGCAGGGCGGCCTGGGCCGATCTGGCCAACGGCAGCGATTCGGTCAGCAGTAACGCCACCTACACGCGCAACTGGACGGTGGCCAATGCGGCCACGGACCCGATGCGCCGCGTGAGCGTGAGCGTGAGCTGGACGGACCGCAGCAACCAGGTGCAAAGCGTGACGCTGAATTCGGTGATCTCGCGCACCGACCCGGCCGACGTGGGCTCGCTGGGGTTTCCGCTGCCTGAAAACACCACGCTCAAGAGGCCGAAGAATCGCAACCTGAACATCCCCGTGCCGGCGCTCGACTTGGGCGGCGGCAAGAGCGTGTACCAGTTGGCCAACAACTTTGCCGTGGTGTTCAGCAACGACTCGGGCTACGTGGTGAAGAAGTGCGACTTCGTCGTCACCACGGCCGAGCAACTCACCAGTTGCACGGCCTATGACGCCTACATCGTGGCCGGCTATGTCAGCAAGACCATGACGGCGTTCCCGGCAGGACTGGCCATGAACTCGGCTTCGCTCACCGGTTACGACGCCAGCAGCGGCCATGGCGTGCAGTGCACCATGGCCGATGCGCAGAACCAGAACAGCACCGGCACGGTCATCGCGGGCTACAAGTACTACCTGTGCGTGGTGAGCGTGGTGGCCGGCAACACCTGGGGCGGTACCTTGCGCCTGGCAGGCATGGCCAGCGGCACCAACTACCTGGTGTGCCGCTTTGAGTACGCGGCGGTGAGCGGCGTCAGCGCCAACCAGCGCAATGTGCAGCCTTATGTGAGCGTGAGCGAGTCGCTGGACAACCAGAACTTCATCATCGCCACCGCCGCCACCTGCCCCAGCGTGTGCGGGCTGCAAAGTGTGGTGCACCAGGATTGCCGCGCGTCCAACGGCAGCCGCACAACGGTTTGCCCAGCAACGTGATGTAACCCCCAAGCCCCTGCTGCGCGGCGTCGCCCCCCAAGGGGGATCAGCCCGACCGGGAGACCCGGATCGGGCTGAGGCCCGCTCTCATTCGAACAAGCTGCCCTCGCGCCCCGGCGCCACCAGGCCCAGGTGCTTGTACGCCGCTGCCGTGGCCACGCGGCCACGCGGTGTGCGCTGGATGTAGCCCTGCTGGATGAGGTAGGGCTCGATCACGTCTTCGATCGTGCCGGCCTCTTCGCCGATGGCAGCGGCCACGTTCTCCAGCCCCACCGGGCCGCCGTCGAAGCGGTGGATCACGGCTTCAAGCAGCTTGCGGTCCATCACGTCAAAGCCCAGCGGGTCGACATCGAGCATGGCCAGCGCAGCGTCGGCCACCGCCTGGTTGATGCAGCCATCGGCCTTCACCTCGGCAAAGTCGCGCACGCGGCGCAGCAAGCGGTTGGCGATGCGCGGTGTGCCGCGCGAGCGGCGCGCGATCTCCATCGCGCCCTGTACATCGGCCGGCACCTTCAACAGCTGCGCCGAGCGGGTGACGATGCGCGTGAGTTCCTCGGGCGTGTAGAACTCCAGCCGCGCCACGATGCCGAAGCGGTCGCGCAGCGGGTTGGTGAGCATGCCCGCGCGCGTGGTGGCGCCCACCAGCGTGAAGGGCTGCAAGTCGAGCTTGATCGACCGCGCGGCCGGACCCTCGCCGATCATGATATCGATCTGAAAGTCTTCCAGCGCGGGGTAGAGGATCTCTTCCACCACCGGGCTCAGGCGGTGGATCTCGTCGATGAAGAGCACGTCGTTGCGCTCAAGGTTGGTCAGGATCGCGGCCAGGTCTTTCGGCTTTTCCAGCACCGGACCCGAGGTGGAACGCAGGTTCACCCCAAGCTCGGTGGCGATGATGTGGCTCAGCGTGGTCTTGCCCAGGCCGGGCGGGCCGAACAGCAGCACATGGTCGAGCGACTCGCCGCGTTTGCGCGCCGCGCCGATGAAGATCTCCAACTGCTCGCGCGCCTTGGTCTGGCCCACGTATTCGTGCATGCGTTGCGGGCGCAGCGCGCGCTCAACCGCTTCTTCGTTCGGCGAGGCCGGCGCGGCGCTCACCACGCGAGGCAATGCGGCGGCATCGAAACTGTCGGTCTTGATGCTCATTTGGAACGTTAGCGCAATGGAGCCTGAACGCGCCTACCGACCCAAGGCCCGCAACGCCAGCTTGATGCCTTCGCTCACACCGCAACCCGGCGGCAGGCTCTTCAGCGCGGCCGCGGCGTCACGGTCGCTGTAGCCCAGCGCCACCAGGGCCTGCACGATGTCGCCCTGGGCAGCGTCGAGCGCCGGCGCCGGCCCGGCCAGGTCGGGCCCGAGCTTGCCCTTCAATTCGAGCAGCAGGCGTTCGGCCGTTTTCTTGCCGATGCCCGGCACCTTGAGCAGCCGCGCCGCTTGTTGCAGGCTCACAGCCTGCGCCAGCTCGGACACGCTCAACCCCGACAGCAACGCCAGCGCCGTGCGCGGCCCCACGCCACTGATGCGCACCAGCAGGCGAAAGGCTTCGCGCTCGGGCGCGGTGAGAAAACCGTAGAGCAGTTGCGCGTCTTCACGCACCACGAAGTGGGTGAGCAAGGTGCAGCGCTCGCCCAGGGCGGGCAGGTTGTAGAAGGTGCTCATCGGCACATCGACTTCATAGCCGACGCCCTGCACATCGAGCAGCACTTGCGGGGGGTTCTTGGCGCTCAGAGAGCCGGTGAGTCTGCCGATCATGCCGCCATTATCTGGGCGGCCTTTGCATCACGCCTCAGTTGCGCCCAAACAAACCCAGCCGCTGCGCTTCGAGCGCTGCTTCGGCGCGCGAGCTGACGTTGAGCTTGCGGTAGATCTGCTTCACGTAATCAGCAATCGTGTGCCGCGACAGCGTGAGCTGCACGCCGATTTCGGGCAGCGTGTAGCCCTTGGCCACGCGCAGCAGCACTTCGGTTTCGCGCTCGGTGAGCGACACCGCCGGCAAGGCGTTGGGCGAGGGCACGGGCTTGGCGCGAGACTTGGCGGTGAAGTAGGCCATGACGCGCCGCGCGATGGACGGCGACAGCGGCGGCTCGCCCTGGCTGATGCGCTGCAGTTGCTCGGTGATGAGTTCGCGCGGCTGCTCTTTGAGGATGTAGCCAAAGGCGCCGGCTTGCAGAGCGGGGAACAGGTGCTCGTCATCATCGTGAATCGTGACCACCACCGACTGCGCCTCGGGCTGCTGGTCGCGCAGCGCGGTGACCACGTCGACACCCGAGCCATCGGGCAGGCCCAGGTCGATCAGGGCGAGATCGAACTTGACCGCCGAGACCAGGCCAATGGCATCGTGGATGCGCGCGGCTTCGGATATTTGCGCATCGGGGAATACCTTCAGCACCAGGGCGCGCATCCAGGCGCGAATCTCGGGCAGATCTTCGAGCAGCAGAATGTTGTTCATGGTGGCAACCATTGACCAGTAAGCGAGGCATGGTAGCGCGCATCAGACGGTTATGGTGGCCCTCTCCAGCGGGATCGTGAGGCGTATCACGGTTCCAAACCCCGGGCCCGATTCAACCAGGCATTGACCTGCCAATTGCTTGGCTCGGTGCTTCATGCTGGCCATGCCGTGGCCGCGATCCAGGCGGCCATCCAGCTCCATGGGTATGCCTTCGCCGTTGTCTTGCACCACAACCTGGAAGTCGCCGTCGGCCAGCGTGCAGCGCAGCGAGCAGTGCGTGGCGCCGCTGTGTTTGATGATGTTGCTCACCGCTTCGCGCAGGATGCGCGTGGTTTGCACGAAGGCGCGCGCCGACAACGTTTGAGGAAAGTCGTCTTCGCTGGGCGCGCTCCAGTCGGCTTCGATGGCGGCCTGGGCCAGGCGCGACACGACCTCGGCGCGCCAGTCGCCCAACGCGTCGATCAGGCGCACGGGCTTGCCGGTCAGGCCGCGCACTGACAAACGCATTTCTTCCAGCGCCTCGCGCGCCAGCGTGGAAATGCGCTCGGATTCACTCGTGTGCACAATGGTCAACAGCTTGGCGCCCAGGTCGTCATGCAGGTCGGCGGCGATGCGCTTGCGTTCGCGTTCGGTGACCTGCTCGACGCGCAGTTCGCTCATCTGCGTGAAGTTGCGCTCGATCTCGTCGGTGGCTTCGCGGATGCGCGCTTCCAGGATGGCCTTGGTCTCTTCAGCCGATTGCAACGCGCGCCCGTGCTGCTGCAACAAGCGCAGGCCCACCAGCACCATCATCACCGGCATGGCCATTTGCGCCAGTTGCGTGACCAGCGAACGGTGCGCGAATTTCTGCGCAAAGTATTCGACCGCCAAAGCCACGAAGGCGCAGGCCAGCAAGCCGGCCATGGGCCAGAAGGCGTGCCGCTGGCGCACGTGCCAGCGCGCACCCAGGTACATGCAGGCCGCCCACAGCGCCTGCGCCGCCAACAGCACATACCAGAAGCTGGCCACCGGGTACAGCCGGCCGGGGCCGGCCAGCAGCAGGCTCAGCGGCACGATGACGCACTGCACCGCCAGCGCCCAGCTCACCCAGCGCAGCCGCAGTTCGGCATAGCGCAGCAAGAACTGCACCCCGGCCAGGGTGAGCAATGGCAGCATGGCGCACAGCAAGAATTCGGCCACCGAGTTGTCGAACGGCAGGTCGCGCAGCCACTTGCGTGATTCGACGATGGCCCAGCCCATGGCCAGTGCACCGAAGTAGGCCAGGTGGCTTTCGCGCCGGTTCATCCAGCCCAGCACGAACATGAAGCCGCCCATCAACAACAAGGTGGCGCTCA
>JAYUHT010000159.1:0-6104 GCA_043766725.1 Burkholderiales bacterium
GGAAAACATCATCCCCAGCAGCACCGGCGCGGCCAAGGCGGTGGGCGTGGTGATCCCCGAGCTGAACAAGAAGCTCACCGGCATGGCGTTTCGCGTGCCCACCAGCGATGTCTCGGTGGTCGACCTCACCGCCGAGCTGGAGCGCCCGGCCACGTTTGCTGAAATCTGCGCCGCCATGAAGAGCGCCAGCCAAGGCGCCATGAAGGGCGTGCTGGCCTACACCGAAGACAAGGTGGTGGCCACAGACTTCCGTGGTGAAGTCTGCACCAGCGTGTTCGATGCCGACGCCAGCATCGCACTGGACAGCACCTTCGTGAACGTGGTGGCCTGGTACGACAACGAATGGGGCTACTCGAACACGGTGCTCGAAATGGTGCGCGTGATCGGGAAGTGATCGGCAAGTGAGCGCCAAGTGAGCGCCAAGTGAGCGCCAGGTCGGGCCGCGCTGGTGGTACGGCTTGACACATTTGCCCCGGGGCGCGGGGTGTGACGGTTTACACGGCGCGCCTAAACTGGTGCGCATGAATGCACGCACCTTGCTGCCCGCGCTGGCACTCCTTTGCGCAAGCCTGGCCTCGCTGCCTTTGGCGCAGGCCGAGATCACCCGCCCGCGCGCCACGGCAGCACCGCAGCAGCCCGCGCAGGCGCGGCTGATCGTCATCTACAAGCCCGGCGCCGGCATCGTGCGTGCGCACGCCATGGCGGCGGGCAGCACGCAGGCCAGCGCCGCGGCCATGGCGCAAGGCCGCTCCAGCACCCTGGCCGCGCATGCCGGCGTGGCGTTGGTAGCGGGTGCGGTGATCAGCGCGCACAGCCATGTGGTGCTGGCCGATGGTGTGGACGCCGCCACCTTGATGGCGCGGCTGCGCAGCCACCCGGATGTGGCTTCGGTGTCGGTGGATGGCCGGCGCCGCGCGCTGGCGGTTCCCACCGACCCGCTGTTCTCGGCCGGCCCGGCGGTCAATCTGAGCACCCAGACTGGCGGCCCGGTGGTGGGCCAGTGGTACTTGCGTGCGCCGGCGGGCGAAGTGGCCTCGGCGGTGAATGCCACTGCGGCGTGGGATCGTGTAGTGGGCTCGGGCAGCGTGGTGGTGGCAGTGTTGGATACCGGCGTGCTGGCTTCGCACCTTGACTTGCCGGCGGGTGTGCTGCTGCCCGGCTACGACATGGTTCATGACGCCACCACGGCCAATGACGGCGATGGCGTCGATGCCGACGCCACCGACCCCGGTGATTGGATCACTGCTGCCGAAAACGCCAGCGGCCCGTTCAAGGACTGCGGCGTGGCCGACAGTTCCTGGCACGGCACCCAGGTGGCCAGCATCATCGCAGCCAGCGCCAATGGCCTGGGCATGGCCGGCACGGCCTACGGCGTGAAGATCCTGCCGGTGCGGGTGCTGGGCAAGTGCGGCGGCTTCGACTCCGACATCCAGGCCGGCCTGCGCTGGGCCGCGGGGCTGGATGTGCCCGGCGTGCCGCGCAACCCCAGCCCGGCGCGCGTCATCAACCTGAGCTTGGGCAGTACCGGCGCCTGCACGGCGGCCTACCAGGCGGTGATGGCCGAAGTCAACGCCGCCGGTGCGGCCGTGGTGGTGGCTGCCGGCAACAGCGCTGGCCACGCCGTGGGCCTGCCGGCCAACTGCCCGGGCGCCATCGGCGTGGTCGGGCTGCGTCATGTCGGCACCAAGGTGGGGTTCTCCGATCTGGGGCCTGAAATCAGCATCGCCGCGCCGGGCGGCAACTGCATCAACACGGGGGTGGGGCAGCCCTGCCTGTATCCGATCATCACCGCGTTGAACAGCGGCAAGACCGTGCCCGCGGCCGGTGGCTCCACTTGGAGCGACAGCTTCAATTTCGCCGTCGGCACCAGCTTTTCAGCGCCCATCGTGGCCGGCGTGCTGGCGCTGATGGTCTCGGCCCAGCCGCAGCTCACGCCCACGGAAATGCTGTTCGACTTGAAGGCCAGCGCGCGTGCCTTCCCGAGCAGCGGGGCGGGCAATGATGAGACGGGCCAACCCATCGTGGCCTGCCGGGCGCCCAACGGCATCGACCAGTTGCAGTGCTACTGCACCACTGCCCTGTGCGGCGCCGGCATGGCTGACGCCGACGGCGCCGTGGCCCTGGCCCAAGGCCCACATGCGCGCATCGACTTCCTGCCCGCCGCACCCACCGTGGGCACGGCATTGAGCCTGACCAGCGGCGCCACGCTGCTCGGCACCGGGCGCAGCGCCACAGCGTATCTGTGGGAACTGGTCGGCGGTGCCGGCGTGGCCGGGGCGTTCAACGCCACCAATGCGGCCACGGCTGCACTCACGCCAGTCGCCGCAGGCAGCTTCACCGTGCGCCTGACGGTGACCGACGACCGCGGCCAACGCTCCAGCGTGCAGCGTGCCATCAGCGTGGCCGCGGTGCCGGTGGTGCCGCCGCCTTCATCAGGCGGTGGTGGCGGTGGCGGCCTGGCCAGCGGCTGGGCGCTGCTCGGCCTGGGCGTGGCGGTGGCGGCGCTGGCCCAGGCGCGCCGGCGCACTGAGCGCGCCGGGGTCTGACCATAATCCGCGCTCTTGCAACGGCGCGGCCCACCATGACTCGATTCCCTGCCCGCGCGTGCGCGCGTGCCCTGGCTGCGGCCGCGTTGAGCTGGGCCTGGCTGCCGGCGCAGGCTGCGGGCGAGGTTCGCTCGTTCATCGTCAAGCTGCGCGACGCCCCGGCGCATGAGCAATTGCAACCGCGCCACGCTGACGCACGCGACCACCAGCTCGCCGCCCGCCTGGCCGCGCACGAGCACGGCCGCTGGAACAAGCTGTTAGGCGAGACCGGCCTGCACAGCATGCGCTTGCGCGCCACCGGGCGCGACCAGCAACGGCTCGATCTGGGCCGCGCTTACAGCGCCAGCGAAGCGGCCGCGCTGAAGCAACAGCTTGAACAGCGTGGCGACGTGGCCTGGGCGGAACCCAATACGCGCGAGCGGCGCATGCAGGCAGTGCCCATTCCTAACGACCCACGTTACTCAGGAACGGCCGGCCAATGGTGGTTGCAGCCGGTGAGCGGCAGCGATGGCAACCTGATCGACGCCCGACTGCGTGGCGTGCCCGGTTTTCAAACCGCTTGGCAGCACAGCACCGGCGCGGCCAGCGCCGTGGTCGCCGTGCTCGACACCGGCACCACCGCGCACCCCGAATTGAGCGGCCGGCTGCTGCCAGGGTATGACTTCGTCAGCGTGCTGGAGTATGCGAACGACGGCAACGGCCGCGACGCCGACGCCAGCGACCCCGGCGACTGGGTCGACGCGGCTGACCGGCTGAAGCCGGAGTTCAGGGCCTGCGAGCTGGAAGACAGTTCCTGGCACGGCACCATCATCGCCACCATGCTCGCCGCGGCCACCAATAACGGCCAGGGCGTGGCGGCCATGAACTGGGCCGGCCGCGTGCTGCCGGTGCGGGTGGCGGGCAAGTGTGGCGCCGAGGTGGCCGACATCATTGACGGCATGCGTTGGGCTGCCGGGCTGGCGGTGGATGGGGTGCCCGACAACCCGAACCCCGCGCGCATCATCAACATCAGCTTCGGCGGCTCGGCCGCCTGCGGTGCGGCCTACCAGGCGGCGATTGACGAGATCCGGCGCGAGCGCGGTGCCGTGGTGGTGGCCGCCGCGGGCAACGAATGGGGTGCGCCCACCCGCCCGGCAAATTGTCTGGGCACGCTGGGCGTGGTGGCGCTGAACCGCGATGGTTTCAAGGCCAACTATTCCAACTTCGGCGCGGCGCTGTCAGCCAGCGGCATTGCCACCGTGGGTGGTGACGATGTGGACAGCAGCACGAAGTGGAACGCCCTGGCCGACAGCGGCATTTCAACCGGCTACAACCAGGGCACCAAGGGGCCGGGCGCGGCCGACTACGCGCGGCTGTATGGCAGCAGCTTCGCCGCTCCGATCGTCTCGGGCGCACTCAGCCTGATGCTCAGCGTGAACCCGGCGCTCACGGCCGACCAGCTTTTCAACGGGCTGCGCCTGAGCGCCCGGCCGCACGTGCTGGTGCCCAAGATGGCGGCATGCAGCAACGCCAATCCGGGGCGCTGCGCCTGCGCCTCCACCACCTGCGGCGCGGGCATGCTGGATGTGAACCAGGCGCTCATTTATGCCGCCAACCCGGCCGCCTACGTGCCCCCGGCGCAAGGAGCGGCGATCATCGACAACGCTGACATTGACCGTGCCGTGCTATTGGGCGCAGACCGGCCACCCAATGCCGAGCCACCACCGGCCAGCAGCGGCAGTGGTGGCGGATCGTCTGGGGGCTTGGAGTTGCTGGGGTTGGCCCTGGCCCTGGCCGCGTTGGGCTTTAGTTTGGGTTTTAGCCGGCGCAAGGCTTGAAGCCGGCGCCCAGGGCAGGCACTTTCAGCGCGGCCAGCCGCGCCGCCAGGTCGGGGTCGGCCAGGCTGGCGCGCAGCCACAGTTGCATGCCGGGCTCGCTCAACGCCACCACCTTGGCCGTGCGCAGGCCGCGCTGGGTCATCTGCGTCAAGGCTTCATCAGCGGCGCCGCGGCTGTCGAAACGGCCAAGCACCAAGCCGGGCTGAAAGGCCGGCGCATTGCGCAGATCTTCATAAACCAGGCGCAGCCGCTTCAGCTCTTCACCCTTGCGCTGCAAGGTGGCGCGGTCTTCGAACTTGCCCATGTACACCGCCCAGACCGCGTTTTGCTGGCGCTCGATGCGGCTGATGCTGCCGTCGGCCACGGTCACCGCGGCCAGTTCGCCCTCGGCCTGGGCCACGCTGGCAGCGCTGAAGGGCCCCGCTTCGAGGCACGCGGCAGAGGTGTTGGCCGCCGCCTGCGCCGCGGCCAACGCAGTCTGCGCGGCCAGCGGGCTGAGCACCGCCACCGAGTTGGGTTGCACCTGCGCGGCCACGCGTTGCGGCTCGCGCTGATTGCGGCTGGACGGGCCGAGCACGTCGTCCAACAACCCTTGCGTCCAGCCGTAGAGCGCCACGTTGGCCAAAAGTAGCATGACCACAACAATACGCATCATGCTGTTGGCGCCAAGCGAACACTAACTTCACCACTGCTGACCCGGTGCACCCGTGGCGGCGTGGCGGCGTCTTGCACGCGCAGCGCGCCGCTCTCGTCAACGCCTTGCGCCACGCCGAGGGGCAGCTCTGCCAGGGTGGTGGTGATGGCCTGGCCGAGCAGCAGGTCGCGCCGCGCGTAGGCCGGCGCAAAAGGCGCAAAGCCTTCGGCCTGAAAGCGCAGCAAGGCGCGCACCAATGGCGCGGCGACGGCATGCAAGGCCTGCACCGCGCTGCGCGGCGGCACCAGCTCGCTCAAAGCCGCCTGCCCGGAGCTCAGCGCGCCGGGTGCGGGCAGCGGCAGCACGTTGATGCCCACGCCCACCACGCACAGCCGCTTGCTGCCCACCGCGGCGGTTTCAATCAGCACACCGGCCAGCTTGCGGCCCAAGTTCGGGCTTGCGGGGGCGTCGAGCAGCCACACGTCGTTGGGCCACTTCAAGCCCAGGTGCGGCGCGCTGCCCAGGCTGTCGAGCCCGTCCAGCGCGTCTGCCAGCGCCACGCCCACGGCCAGCGACAGCCCCGACCAACTGGCCGGCGCCAGCGGCAGCGCGAGTGAAAAGGTCAGCGAAGCGCCGCGGCTGGACTGCCATTCGTGCCCCTGGCGGCCGCGTCCGCGGGTTTGGTGCTCGGCCACCAACAGCGCGGGCAGGGCATCGGCCTGGCGCCGCCCGGCGCTGCCACGGGCGCGTTCGATCAGCTCGGTGTTGGTCGAGTCCACGCTGTCCACCACTTCCACCGACAACCCGGGCAGCAGGGGTTCGAGCTGCTGCCACAGGGCTTCCAACTGCCAGGCTGAGCGCACCGTGGCCGGCCCAGGCGGCGCGTCCCCCGCGCGGCGCGAGGAACCTGGCGGTGCCTCGGTTCTTGAGGGGCGGTTGCGTTCCGGCATGGCCAGTGGCGCGATCAGCGCCGCCGCTTCGGTGCCAGCAGCGTGCCGCGGCACTCCGCGCTGCCGCAGCGGCAGGGGTAGAGCTTCTTCAGCGCCGGGGTCAGGCGTTCGTCGATCACCAGGCCGTAGTCATAGAACAGCTCTTCGCCGGGGTGCA
>JAYUHT010000160.1:0-6096 GCA_043766725.1 Burkholderiales bacterium
CGCTGAACTCAATGCGGCCGAAGACGCGCGCAAGGTTGAACTGGTGCAGGCGCGCAACCAGGCCGACGCCTTGCTGCATTCGGTGAAGAAGAGCCTGGCCGAGCACGGTGCGGCACTTGACGCACCCGAGAAGGAAAGGATCGAAGCCGCGCTGAAAGACGTTGAAGAAGCGATGAAGGCTGACGATAAGGATGCGCTGACGGCCAAGACCGAAACGCTGATGACGGCCAGCCAGAAGCTCGGCGAGAAGATGTATGCGGGGGCGCAGGCCGAGGCGGCAGCTGCGGCGGGTGCGGCGGGCGCAGATGGCGCGCAGGCCAAGGCCGGCGAGGCGCCGAAGGGCGAGGCCAAGTCGCCTGACGACAACGTGGTGGACGCTGACTTCAAGGAAGTCAAGAAGTGATGTGGGGTGGCGGCCTGCGGGCCGCCTTGAACACTCGCCGCGTTCGATGCGGCAGGCCCGGCCTGCCCCTCGACGCGGCGCTTAGCTTTGTGCGGGACTGAGAGCATTCATGGCCAAACGCGACTACTACGACACCCTGGGCGTGCCCAAGAACGCGACCGACGACGACATCAAGAAGGCCTACCGCAAGTTGGCCATGAAGCACCACCCTGACCGCAACCAGGGTGACGGCGCCAAGGCGTCGGAGGAGAAATTCAAAGAAGCCAAAGAGGCTTACGAGATGCTCTCCGAACCGAAGAAGCGTGCGGCCTACGACCAGTTCGGACACGCCGGCGTCGACCCGAACAGCGGCATGCGTGGCGGCCCCGGCCCCGAAGGGTTTGGCGGCTTTGCTGAAGCTTTTGGCGACATCTTCGGCGACATCTTCGGCGCGGGCGGCCAGCGCCGCGGCGGCGGCGGCCAACAGGTCTACCGCGGCAACGACCTGAGCTATGCGATGGAGATCACGCTGGAGGAAGCCGCCTTCGGCAAGGAATCGCAAATCCGTATCCCGAGCTGGGAGGCCTGCGAAACCTGCGGCGGCAGTGGCGCCAAGGCCGGCACCAGCGCCAAGACCTGCGGCACCTGCAATGGCGCGGGCACCGTGCACATGCGCCAGGGTTTTTTCAGCATCCAGCAAACCTGCCCCAATTGCCGCGGCGCCGGCAAGGTGGTGCCCGAGCCGTGCATGGCGTGCAGCGGCGCCGGGCGGCTGAAGCGGCAAAAGACGCTGGAAGTGAAGATTCCGGCGGGCATCAATGAAGGCATGCGCATCCGCTCGGCCGGCAACGGCGAGCCGGGTACCAATGGTGGCCCGGCGGGCGACCTGTACATCGAGATTCGCATGAAAGCGCACGAGATCTTCGAGCGCGACGGCGACGACCTGCACTGCACCGTGCCCGTGGGGCTGACCACGGTGACGCTGGGCGGCAAGATCGACGTGCCCACCCTGGGCGGCAAGGCCGAGATCGATCTGCCTGAAGGCACCCAGCATGGCAAGACCTTCCGCCTGCGCGGGAAGGGCATCAAGGGCATACGTTCGTGCTACCCAGGCGACCTGTACTGCCACGTGACGGTGGAGACGCCGGTCAAGCTCACCGAGCAGCAACGCAAACTGCTGCGTGAGTTGGACGAGTCGTTCCGCAAATCGGGTGACCGCCATTCGCCCAACGCCAAGAGCTGGACCGATCGCGTCAAGGACGTGTTCAAGTAACTCACATCGGCGTCGACGCTTCTTCGCTGCGGCGCAGCCGGCGCACCGGTGCTGGCAACACGTCAACGCCGCAGCTTCATCGCTCCGCTCTTGTAGGCCTCGGCCGCAAGCTGGTAATAGCTGATGGCTTCTTCAGTCAGCTCGCGGCTGAGCTCGTCATCGGGCGCGCTCTGGCCCGTGTCAGCCAACACCACGCGCACGCGGCCGTTGGGTTTGAGTTCAACAATGCGCCCGCGTTCGTAGTAGCCCACGGTCTGGTAGTTGGCCATCAACGCGCGTTGGTGGGTTCGACCTTCGCGCAAGATGTCTTGCCCGAAGAAGCGCGACTCGTAGCTGAAGTTCAACAGCGCCAGCAAAGTGGGCGCCACATCGATCTGCGAGGCAATGCTGTCCACCCTGCCTGGCGGCACATGCGCGGGCGCGTAGATGAGCATGGGGATGTGGTACGCGGGCGGCGGCAGCTCCTGCTTGCCGCGGCCGCTGTGGGTGTGGTCGGCCACGATCACGAACACGGTGTTGGCAAACCATGGCTTCAAGCGGGCTTCGTCGATGAAGCGGCCCAGGGCGTAGTCGGTGTACTTCACGCCACCGTCGCGCCCGGTCTTGCTGGGGATGTCGATGCGCCCGGCCGGGTAGGTGTAGGGCCGGTGGTTGCTGGTGGTCATGACATGCGCAAAGAAGGGCTGCGCGCGGGCGTGGCGTGCGTCGAATTCTCTCAACGCCAGGCTGAACAGGTCTTCGTCGGCCACGCCCCAGATGTTCTCAAAGTGAATCTGCTCGGGCTTGAGCACGGTGCGGTCGATCACCGTGTAGCCATTGCCGGAGAAGAAGGCATTCATGTTGTCGAAGTAACCATAGCCACCATACAGGTACAGCGGCTCGTAGCCCTGGCTCTTGAAGACCTCGCCCAAGGTGAAGAGCTCGGTGTTGTCGGGTCGCTTGACGATGCTGTGGCCGGGCGTGGGCGGCACGGAAAGCGTCAGCGCTTCCAGGCCGCGAACGGTGCGCGTGCCGGTGGCGTACAGGCGCGTGAACAGCAGGCTGTCTTTGGCCAGGGCATCCATGCGCGGTGTGATGCCTTGGGTGTTGCCGAAGCTGGCCATGAATTCGGCGCTGAAGCTTTCCACCGACACCAGCACCACGTTCAGGCGCTTGACCGGCCCCTGGCCCTGCACCTGCCGGCGCTGCGGCTGCGATGTGCTCGGGCCCAGCTTGTGGCCAGTGATCTCAGCCGTTAACCGAGCCAGCGCCTGGTTGCGCGGCAGGAGCCGGTAAAAGCGCTCGTAGCTGATTTCGTTGGTGCGAAATGCATGCCAGAAATCGTATGCGCCATTGCCAGCCAGTTCATTGATCTGCGCGTTGCCGGAAAACTCCTTGTAGCGCGCATCCACCGCAAAGAACGCCAGCAACGGCGCCAGCACGCACCAGCCTAGCAGGGCCGCGGCACGCGCACGCCAAGGCGCCGGTGGCGCCTGCAAGGCCGGGCGCAGCAGCCGCCACGCCAAGGCCCACAACAGCAGGCTCAACAGGGCAACGCTGCCCAGCAGCAACGGCAGGTTGTAGGACTCGCGGATGTTGCCCACCACTTCGTTGGTGTAGATGAGGTAGTCGACGGCGATGAAATTGAAGCGCGACGCAAACTCGTTCCAGAAGGTGAACTCCGAGAACGCCACGAACACCGTCAGCACCGCCAATGGCAGCAAGCCCACCGCGACCGCCCAGCGCAACAGGCTCCGCGCCCAGCCCGCGCGCTGCGGCCACATTGCCAGCAGCAAGGCCACCGGTGCCAGCGCGAAGGCGGCGGCGGCCAGATCGAACACCGCGCCGATCAACAACACCGGCAGCAACTTCCACGGCAGCCACACCGACGGGTCGCCATTGAACAAGGCCAAGCCCAGACGCACCAGCAAGTTCAGCCCAAGAAAAAGCAGCAGCGCGCGCGGCAAGAGCCGCAAGTACCCCGGCGCAGCCAACGCCGCCAACCGATCCAATGATTTGTTCATGTGCCACCTTGTCGGCGCCTGGCGCCCGGCGCGCCATTGCGGCGCTGTGAGGCAGTGGATGCTACCCGCGGCACATTGCCGCTTGATTGCAAGCAAGCAACGACAAGGCGCTCAGAACAGGCTGCCTTGCTGGGTTGATTCCTGCGTGGCGGAGGCCGGGCGCCGAAACGCCGCCAGATCGAGTTCGAACCGTTCCCGGTTCAGCCCCAGGCGCGCACACGCTTTGGTGAAACGCTGGCGCACCAGTTGCGCCCACACGCCCTGCCCCGTCATGCGGGTGCCGAAGTTCGCGTCATTGTCTTTGCCGCCGCGCATCTCGCGCACCCGCGCCATGACGCGCGCCGCGCGTTCGGGGAAGTGCTGTTGCAGCCAGGTCTGGAACATCGGGTTCACTTCCCAGGGCAGGCGCAGCACGATGCTGAAAGCGCGCGTCGCACCGGCCTCGGCGGCGGCTTGCAGGATGCGTTCGAGCTCGGGCTCGTTCAGGAACGGGATCACCGGCGACACGCTCACGCCCACCGGCACACCGGCACGCGCCAGTGCCGCGATGGTGCGCAGCCGGCGCTGTGGCGACGCCGCGCGCGGCTCCATGATGCGGGCCAGGTGTGGGTCGAGTGTGGTGATGGAGACGTACGCGGCGAACAGCTTGGCCTGGCCCATCGGTGCCAGCAAGTCGAGGTCACGCTCGATCAATGAGCCCTTGGTCAGCAGCGAAAAGGCGTGGCGGGTTTCGGCCATCACTTCGATGACTTCGCGCGTGATGCGCAGCTTGCGTTCGAGCGGTTGATAGGGGTCGGTCACCGAGCCGATGTTCAAGGCCGCCGGCTCGTACGCCCGGCTGGCAAAGGCCTTGCGCAAGGCCGCCGCGGCATTCACCTTGGCCACGATGCGCGACTCGAAATCCAGGCCGGGCGAAAGATCGAGGTAGCTGTGCGTGGGCCGCGCGTAACAGTAGATGCAGCCATGCTCGCAACCGCGGTAGGGGTTGATCGAGAGATCGAAGTGAACGTCGGGCGACTGGTTGCTGCTCAGGATGCTGCGCACCTGCTCATGCAGCACCCGCGTGGCTGGCGCGCTGGGGATGTCTTCCTCTGCCTCGTGCTGCTGCCAGCCGTCATCAGTCGGCTCATGTTTTTGCTTGGTGAAACGGTGCTCGACCAGCCAGGTGACGCCGCGGCCCTTCACCGGGGTAGGCGGTTGTTGCGGCTGTTGCGGTTGTTGCGGCTGTAGCGGCTGGGTGCGGGATTGGGTTGCAAGCGACATACTGGTGTTTTATCCAGTATCGTCATTTTGTGCAAGCGGCTCAACCCGCGCGCCCACCTGGCGCCCTGACGGCAAGTTCAGTAGTCGCTGCCCGGCGCAAGATTCTCGAACTTAGTCAGCGGCTTCAGAAACGTTAGCTTGAAATCCCCCGTTGGCCCATTGCGCTGCTTGCCGATGATGATTTCAGCCACGCCCGGTATCTTCGACTCCTTGTCGTAGTAGTCGTCACGGTAGATGAACATGATCACGTCGGCGTCTTGTTCGATGGCGCCGGATTCGCGCAGATCGCTCATCATGGGCCGCTTGTCGTTGCGGCTTTCCACGCTGCGGTTGAGCTGCGACAGCGCGATCACCGGGCATTGCAGTTCCTTGGCCAGGGCCTTGAGGCCGCGCGAGATTTCGCCGATTTCGGTGGCCCGGTTTTCTTCGCTCGAGCTGTTGCCGCTCATCAGTTGAAGATAGTCCACCACCACCAAGCCCAACGTGCCGCCGAACTGGCGCGCCATGCGCCGCGCTCGCGCGCGCAGCTCGGCCGAGTTCAAAGCAGGCGTTTCGTCGATGAACAGTTGCACCCTGCCCAGCCGATCAACCGCCTCGGAAAGGCGTTCCCATTCATCGTTCTCCAGCCGGCCGGTGCGCAAGTTCGACTGATTGATTCGGCCCAGCGAACCCACCATGCGCAATGCCAATTGCGACGCACCCATTTCCATCGAGAACACCAGCACGGGCAAGCCCTCTTGCACCGCTACGTGCTCGACGATGTTCAGCGCAAATGCGGTCTTGCCCATCGAAGGTCGCGCGGCCAGCACCAGCAAATCACCTTTTTGCAAGCCAGCGGTCATCTCGTCCAACTTGTAGAAACCTGTGCGCACACCGGTCACATCTTCAGCACCGTTTTCATGCAACTCGTTAACGCGATCCATCAAATCGACCACCAGCCGATCGATGCTCTGAAAACCGGTCTTGCTGCGCGAGCCTTCCTCGCCGATCTTGAAGATGCGGCCTTCGGCTTCATCAAGAATTTGCGACACCGCGCGGCCCTGCGTGTTGAAGGCCTGGGTGGCGATTTCGTCGGCCGCACCGATGAGCTTGCGCAGCACGGCGCGCTCGCGCACGATCTCGGCGTAACGCCGGATGTTGGCCGCACTGATGACGCTTTGCGCCAGCGAATTCAG
>JAYUHT010000161.1:0-2266 GCA_043766725.1 Burkholderiales bacterium
GCCCTGCACACGGTCTGCAGCCCCGCTGGGTGATGGCGATGGGGGGCCGCGACGGCACAGGGCAAAATCCCGCCCCACATGAACATCATCATCCTCGACGACTACCAAGACGCCGTGCGCAAGCTGGCCTGCGCGGCCATGCTGGAGCCGCTCAACGCCAAGGTCTTCACCAACACGGTGAAGGGCATCGGGCAGCTTGCCGTGCGGCTGCGCGACGTGGAAGTGCTGGTGCTGATCCGCGAACGCACCCAGTTCCCGCGCCAGCTGCTTGAAAAGCTGCCGCGGCTGCGGCTCATATCGCAAACCGGCCGCATCGGCTCGCATGTCGATGTCGAGGCCTGCACCCGTCTGGGCATTGCGGTGGCCGAAGGCGTGGGCTCGCCCACGGCGCCGGCCGAGCTGACCTGGGCGCTGATCATGGCCGCCATGCGCCGGCTGCCGCAGTACATCGGCAACCTCAAGCATGGCGCCTGGCAACAGTCAGGCATGAAGGCCGCCGGCATGCCGCCCAACTTCAGCCTGGGGCTGGTGCTCAAGGGGCGCGCCTTGGGCATCTGGGGCTATGGGCGCATTGGCCAACTGGTGGCCGGCTACGGCCGCGCCTTTGGCATGAACGTGCTGGTGTGGGGCCGCGAGGATTCGCTGCAACGCGCCCGCGCCGATGGCCTGGCCGTTGCCGAATCACGCGAAGCCTTCTTCGAGACCTGCGACGTGCTCAGCCTGCACCTGCGGCTGAATGACGCCACGCGCGGCATGGTGACGCTCGAAGACCTGGCCCGCATGAAGCCCACGGCCTTGTTTGTGAACACCTCGCGCGCCGAGTTGGTGAGC
Source organism: Burkholderiales bacterium (assembly GCA_043766725.1). Classification (GTDB taxonomy): domain Bacteria; phylum Pseudomonadota; class Gammaproteobacteria; order Burkholderiales; family Burkholderiaceae_C; genus Rubrivivax. The sequence goes on from JAYUHT010000161.1 coordinate 832, forward strand.
GAAAACGCCCTGGTCTCGGCGCTGAACAAGGGCCGCCCCGGTCTGGCCGCAGTGGACGTGTTTGAAAGCGAGCCCATCTTGCAAGGCCACCCGCTGCTGCGCCTGGAAAACGCCATCTGCACGCCGCATATCGGCTATGTTGAACAAGACAGCTACGAGATGTACTTTGAGGCGGCGTTCCGCAACGTGGTCAACTTCATTGCCAAGGAGCCCAGCAACATCATCAACCCCGAAGCGTTCAAGGTGATTCGCTGAACACACCTGCCGCACCGCAGCACCCGCGTGCTGCTTCATGGGCCTTGATGTTGGGCAACTTCGTCATCGCCTGTGGCGTGATGGTGGTGCCGGCTTGCTTGAACGACCTCACCGCTGCGCTGCAGGTGCCGGTGGCCGTGGGCGGGCAACTCATCAGCCTGGCCGCGTTGGTGATGATGATCGGCGCGCCGGCCCTGGCCGCGGCCTGCGCCGGCTGGGACCGCCGCCGCTTGCTCGTCTTCGCGCTGATCTGGTTCAGCCTGGGCCATGCGCTGTCTGCCCTGATGCCCAGCTTCACCAGCCTGCTGCCGGTGCGCGCGGCCACCGTGCTGGGCGCGGCGCTGTACACGCCGCAGGCGGCGGCGGCCATCGGCGTCATGGTGCCGGCGGCGCAGCGCGGCCGCGCCATCAGCTTCGTCTTCCTGGGCTGGTCGCTGGCCTCGGTGTTGGGCATGCCGCTGGCCGCCGCGGTGGGCGAAACCTGGGGCTGGCGTTGGGCCTTCGCGGCCGTGGCGCTGCTCAGCCTGGCCGCCGCGGCCGGGTTGTGGCACTTCATGCCCGACGGCGTGAAACCCCCCGCGCTGTCGCGCGCCAACTGGCGCGAGGTCTTCACCCGCCCGGTGCTGGTGGCCATGGTGGCCGTCACGGCACTGAGTGCGGCCAGCCAGTTCGTCATCTACAGCTACATGGCGCCTTACTACCGCAGTGTGCTGGGTGCGGGCACGGCCGAGATCAGCGCCCTGTTCCTGTGGTTCGGCGTGTTTGGCGTGCTGGGCCAGGTGCTGGCGTCGCGCCACATCGACGGCATTGGCGCCCATGTGGCCGTGGCCATCGGCCTGGTGTTGATGATCGCCAGCCTGCTGGCCTGGCCGTTGGGTGTGAGCCTGCTCAGCATGGCCGCCGTGCTGGTGCCTTGGGGGCTGGCCTGCTTCGCCACCAATTCGGCGCAGCAAGCCCGGCTGGGCCAGGCCGCACCGGCGCTGGCCCCGGCGCTCATGGCCATGAACTCGGCTGCCATGTACCTGGGCCAGATGATCGGCGCGGCCAGCGGCGGCGCCCTGATCAGCGCCAGCGGCTACGGTGGGCTGCACCTGGCTGCGCTGGGCTGGATGCTGGCCGCTTTGGCATGCAGCCTGTGGTTAAGCTGGAAGATGGTGTGGCGCGAGCAGCGGGCGCACCA
>JAYUHT010000162.1:0-6090 GCA_043766725.1 Burkholderiales bacterium
CCCTTGCTACCGCCGCCGCCCTTGCAGCCGCCGCCCTTGCCGCCGCCTTTGCCGCCGCCCATGCCGCTGCCCTTGCCGCTGCTGCCCTTGCCCTTGCCGCTGCCCTTGCCGCCGCCGCCCTTGCTACCGCCGCCGCCGCAGCCGGATTTGCTACCGCCGCCAGCCGTAAGCAGCATTTCTTCGAGTGTCAGAACACGCATAATAATCTCCAAGTTGGACTCAAATGGTGGAAGTGCGAGTCGCCGTCCGTTGCAACGGTCTGTCAGGTTCTGAACACCGGCGAAGAACCTTCAGATGACGTCGAATCGCAGAACCAGTCTACATGTCGTGACATTTAGTGGTGTAAGTTTTTTGCCCCGTGCTTTCCCGAATATGGTGTAAGTCTTGCCTGTGAGATTTGGCACAAGTTGGGCCACTGGAGTACGGTACGCCTGAGCGCGTTTCAGCCAATGTTGGATAGTGATCGTGCAGTCAGCGGCGGCAGCGGTGGGGCGGTGCAGCGGGCATGCCGGTGGCGGAAGGAAGTCAACATGAATGCCAACACTTCGGCAGTGGCCGAGCCCGTCAGCGCCACGGCGCATATCGATGTGCTGCGCCAGATGGTGCAGTACCTTGCCCAACGGCTGATCGAGGTCGACGTGCAAGGCCGCTGCGGGGCCAGCTACGACGAGAAGTCAGCCAAGCGCCAGAACAGCCGCAATGGCTACCGCGACCACACCTGGGACACCCAGGCGGGCAGCGTGGAGTTGAAGATCCCCAAGTTGCGCCAAGGCAGCTACTACCCGGAGTTCCTGGATCGCCGGCGCACCGCTGAAAAGGCGCTGATCGCCGTGGTCCAAGAGGCCTGTGTGCAGAAAATTTCGCCCCGCTCGGCGGATGACCTGGCCAAGGCGCTGCGCATGAGCTGCGTGCCCAAGAGCCAGGTCTCGCAACTGTGCGAGGAAGTCGACGAGCGCGTGGCCGCCTTCCTCAATCGGCCGATCGACGGTGAATGGCCTTACCTCTGGATCAACACGCTGCGCGCCAAGGTGCCTGCGGGCGAGGGCTCGGTGCACATACGCGTGATGGTGGCGGTGGGCGCCAACACCAAGGGCCGGCGCGAAGTGCTGGGCCTGAAGGTCGGCGCCTCCACCTCCGAGCCGGCCGTGACCAAGTTTTTGCAAGGCTTGGTCGGGCGTGGCCTGAAAGGCGTGCAATTGGTGACCAGCGACCGCCATTCAGGCATCAAGGGTGCTACGGCCACGGTGCTGCAGGCGCGCTGGCAGTGCTGCCGGGTGGACTTCATGCGCGACGCGCTGGCGCTTGTTGAAAAGGCGCAGCGCCCCGCGATGTCGCGGATCATCGGCACCGTGTTCGCGCAAACGACGCCAGTGCGCACGCTCGCGCAGCGGGATTGGGTGACTGGGCATTTGAGCGTCAAGTTTCCCAAGGTCGCGGCACTGATAGAAGCCACCGGGCACGACCTGCTGGCCTTCATGAGCTTCCCGCAAGCCCACTGGGCCGAGTTGTGCCGGGCCAATCCGCTGGAACTGCCCGAACAAGCCGAAACGGCGGCGCCCCAGCGCGGTAAAGGCGCCGGCCGGCGCCGCACCGACTCGGCGCCCCGGCGGCGCGACGATTTCAATTCCAGCGACCAGGTATCGCCTCAGGCGCAGCCCAACGCAGACTGAACCTTGCCTGGCGCCAGCACCGCGAAACGTGGCCACAGTGGCGCCCATCCCGTGCATCCAGCGCCAGCCGCAGTGTGAGTCGCGCGTTGACGCGAACCCGATCTGATGCCGCTGCCACTCCCCGCACACGAAGACCCCAACAACTGGCGCGCCTGGGACCAATTCCTTGAAGCCACGCCGGCCACCGGCTTCATGCAGTCTTCGGCCTGGGCGCGGTTTCGATCGACAGTGGGCTACGACCACTACGCGGTCACGCTCAAAGACGGCGGCGCGGTGATTGGTGGTGCGCTCGTGGGCAAGTGGCACCACGCGCCGCAGCGCTGCCTTTATTACATCCAGGAGGGCCCGGTTCTCGCGCTCGACGACGCCGACGCCGAGCAGGTGTTCGCTGCGATCATGGCGCGCCTGGAGCAGCACCGCCGGGCCGAAACCGCCACGGTCAGCCACTTGCGCATCGAGCCGCGCTGGGCCCACCTGCCCGCCTTCGTGCAAGGCTTTCAGGCGCCGGCGTTCGGCGACATCTACCGCGAACCACGCCACACCCTGTGCCTCGACCTGCGCCCGCCGCCGGCGGCGATCCTGGCGCAGATGAAGCCCAAGGGGCGCTACAACATCCGCGTCGCGCAGCGCCACGGCGTGACCATCGTCGAAGACAACTCCGCGCAGGGCCTGGCTGATTTCACGCGCATCCAGCGCGCCACCGCGCAGCGTCAGGAAATCGACGGCAAGTCCAGCCACTACTTCCGCGACATGCTTGATGCCTTTGCGGCCGATGGCAGGCTGCGCCTGTACTTTGCCCAGTTCCAGGGCCAGCGCATCGCCACGGCGATGGTGCTGCACTTTGGCCGCCGCGCGACCTACTTCTTCGGCGGCTCACTGCCCGAGCAGCGGCAGGTGATGGCACCGTACTTGTTGCACTTCGAGATCATGTGCGCGGCCCGTGCCACCGGCCACGAGTGGTACGACTTGTGGGGCGTGGCGCCACCCGGTGCGCTTGATCATCCGTGGCAGGCCATCAGCGAATTCAAACGCAAGTTCGGCGGCACCGAACTCAGCTTCGTGCCGACGCTGGACTTCGTCTACGACCAGGCCGCCTACGAGCACTACGCAGCCTGCCAGGTCTAGCGGGTTGCGCGGCCCGCGGTCAGGGTTCCTAACCGTTGATCTCGCGCAAGCGCTGCACGAATTCGTCTGCCGGCACGGCCTTGCTGACCAAGAACCCCTGGAAGCTGTCGCACGCCAGTTCCTTGAGCACGTCACGCTGGCCCTCGGTTTCCACGCCTTCTGCGACCACGCGCATGCCCAGGCTGTGGCCCAGCACCACCAGCGCGCGAACGATGGCCACGTCGGTCTTGTCCTGCGGCGTGCCCATCACGAAGCTGCGGTCGATCTTCAGTTCCTGCACCGGGAATTGCTTGAGGTAGCTCATCGACGAATAGCCCGTGCCGAAGTCGTCGATCGACAACTCCACGCCCAGCGCGCGCAGCTCCAGCAGCAGCTTGCGTGTGTTGTCCACGCGATCCATGAGCATGCTTTCGGTCAGCTCCAGCACCAGTTGGCCCGGTGCCACGGCATTGCGCCGGATGGCCGCGCCCACCACGCCGGCCAGCGCGCCCGACACCAGGCCGTGGCGTGACACGTTCACCGCCACCTTGATGTCGCCCAGCCCCTCGGCGCGCCAGGCGGCCATCTGGGCGCAGGCCGCATTCACCACCCATTCGCCGATGCCCACGATCAGCCCGGTTTCCTCGGCGATGGGAATGAAGCGTCCCGGCGGCACCAGGCCCAGCTCGGGGTGTTGCCAGCGCAGCAGCGCTTCGGCGCCGATGATGCGGCCGCTGGCCAGCTCGATCTTGGGCTGGTAGTGCAGCACCAGCTCGTTGCGTTCGATCACGCGGCGCAGCTGCGTTTCAAGCACCAGCCGCTCAAGTGAAACGTTGTTCAGCTCTTCCGAGTAGAACTGAAAGTTGTTGCGCCCGCTGCCCTTGGTGTGGGCCGTGGCCGCGCCGGCATTGCGCAGCAGGGTTTCGTCATCGCGGCCGTCGCCGGGGAACAGCGCGATGCCGATCGACGGGGTGATGAACAAGTCTTTGCGGTCGATCTCGAACGGCTTGGACAAGGCGTTGACGATCTGCCGCGCCACGCGCGCCGCGGCGTCGGGTGAATTCACTTTGGGCAGCAGCACGGCAAACTCGTCGCCACCCAGGCGCGACAGCTGCAACGCGTCGGCCCGGCGGCTGCGCGCCGCGCCGCCATCGCGCCGCGTGCACCCCAGCAGCCGTTCGGCCACCGCGGCCAGCAGCCGGTCGCCCGCGGCGTGGCCTAACGTATCGTTGACTTGGCGGAAGCGGTCGAGGTTGATGTGCAGCAAGGCCAGCCCGTGCGCGGCATTCGCCGCGGCGGCCAGCGCTGCGCGCAGCGATTCGACGAAGACGCGCCGGTTGGGCAGGCCGGTGAGCAAGTCGTCATTGGCCAGGCGGTCTTGGTAGACCTTGAACACCAGCGAGTTGCGTACGCGAATCTTCAATTCGCTGGCGTCGACCGGCTTGGCCAGGAATTCGGTGGCCCCCAGGTCCAGCGCCTTGAGCTTGGTGGCGGTGTCGTTGGCCGCCGTGAGCACGATGACCGGTATGTAGCGCAGCACGGCGTCGTTGCGCAACAGCTCCAGGATCTCGAAGCCCGACAAGCCCGGCATCATCAGGTCCAGCAGCAGCAGCCCGGGGCGGTGCAGGCGCATCATGTCCAGCGCCAGGCGCGGGTCGTTCACCGAGATGAATCGGGTGTAGCCGGCTTCTTCCAAGTAGGCCTGGGTGACGTCGGTCATCATGGCTTCGTCGTCAACCATCATCACGGTCACGTCTGACAAGGCGCTGCGCAGGCCGGCGCCGTCAGCCAACTCTTCGGCGCCGTCATCGGCCATTTCGCTACCCTGGCTCAGCACCTCCAGTTCGGCCGCTGCGCCGGCCGTCCAGCGGTCGATGTCATGCTCGGTCTCGAAGTCGATCTGCGGCAGCGCCAAGCCGTCCAAGCTTTGTTCAGTCATGTTTCCCACGTCGTCAATCTCCCTGACAGTCAAGCTTCGGCCCCGGCCGGCGCTGCCGCCGGCACTTCTATGCGATCGGCCATTTCGAGCAATTGCTTGAGGCCGATTTGCAGGGCCGGCAGGTCGGCCTCCTTTGCATGGCGTTCAAATTCACGCGCGGGCTCGAAGAATGCGTCGAACCCCACCGTGCCGCCGGCGCCCTTGAGCCAGTGCGCCAGTTGCGCCAGCTCGGCCAAGTCTTGCCGCGCCAGGGCCGCGCCCATGGCTTGCAGCTTGGCCGGCAACTGCAGGGCGAAGCTGCGCGCCACCTTGGCCAAGCGCGGGTGCTGCGCCAGGCGCGAGCGGATCGGCTCGCGCTGCGCCGAGACCGGTGCCGACATCTGCGCCGATACCTGCGCCGGCGCGGCGGCCGCTGCCTGCACCGGCGCCGCCGGCGCAGCCAAGGCCAACACGCCGACCTGCTGCCCGCCCAGCCGGCGCGCCAATTCGGCCAGCATGCCGTCAATGTCAACCGGCTTGGTCAGGTAGCCCGAGAACCCAGCCTCGTCAATCTCGCGCTCAAAGCCCTTCATGGCGTTGGCGGTGAGCGCCAAGACCGGAATCGTCACGCCCCGGTCGCGCAGGGTGCGCGTGGCGGTAAAGCCATCCATCACCGGCATTTGCAAGTCCATCAACACCAAGTCCACCCCGCCCGCGGCCACGGCGTCCAGTGCCAGGGCGCCGTTCTCGGCCTGGCGCACCTGCAAGCCCGCGGCTTCCAGCACCAGGCGCACCAGCTCGCGGTTCTCGGCACCGTCGTCCACCACCAGCACCGTGGCGGCGGGAAAGGCCCATTGCGCCAGCTCCACCTGCACCACCTGTTCTTGTGCAGCCTGAAGTTCTGCCGGGTTGAGCCAGGCCACGCCGGTCAGCGGCCCGGTCTCGAAACTGGCGTGAAAGACGCTGCCGCGGCCGGGCACGCTGCTGGCGGTCACGTCGCCGCCCAGCGCGCGCGCCAGGCGCCGGCTAATGGCCAGGCCCAGGCCGGTGCCGCCAAACTTGCGCGTGGTGCTCGATTCGGCCTGCACGAAGGGCTCGAAGATCGCGTCGAGCTTGTCGTGGGCAATGCCGATGCCGGTGTCCACGACATCCACATGCATGCGCGGTGGCGCGTCACCGGCACTGCCGGCACCGCCGGCACCACCGGCCCCACTGGCATCACCCACCTGCATGAACAAGCGCAGGCTCACCTCGCCTTGCGCCGTGAACTTCAGCGCATTGCCCACCAGGTTGGTGAGCACCTGGCGCAGCCGCGACGGGTCGGTCAACACCACAGCGGGCAGGCTTTGCGGGAACTGCACGGTCAAGGCCACGCCTTTTTCCTGCGCGCGCACGCCC
>JAYUHT010000163.1:0-6082 GCA_043766725.1 Burkholderiales bacterium
CGGCCAGTTCTATGGCGTGCACAGCATCGCGGCTGATTCAAAAGGCAACCTCTACACCACCGAAACCTATGAAGGCAAACGGCTGCAGCGCTTCGTCAACAAGGGCGTGCAAGCGGTGGCGGCGGGCAACCAAGGCACGGTGTGGCCGGCTGGTGGGCAGCGCTGAGCCGCCCGGTTGAGCATCAGCGGGGTGCGTGGCGATGAATCGTGCAGCGTTGCGGGCCGTGTTCCTGGATGTCGACGGTGTCTTGCTCGACTCGTTGCCGCAGCACCTGGCGATCTGCGTTGACAAGGCTCGCGAGTACGGCCTGCGGCTGCAAACTCCCGATGTGGCGGCCTTTCGCCGCATGGTGGCAAGTGGCGTCAAGGTCAGCCCGATGCTCGAATTTTTTCGTGCAGTGGGGTTCCCTGCCGAGGCCGCCAACACGGCCGTGGCCGACTACGAGCGCGAGTTCATGCAGCGCTACCGGCCCGCGGCCTTTGCGGGCATCGACGCCATGCTCGCGCGGTTGCGCGGCGCCGGGTATGCGCTGGGCCTGGTCACCGCCAACACGGCGGCCAATGTTGAACCTGCCCTGGGCGCGGTGCTGCACCACTTCGACCCGCGCTGCTTGTTCTACGTTGACAGCTTCACGCCACCGCGCGCCAAGGCCTGGTGCCTGGCTGAGGGCGCACGCCGGCTGGGCGTGGCACCCGCTGCCTGTGTGTTCGTGGGCGACCAGCCCGCCGACGCCGCCGCGGCGCACGCGGCGGGATGCGGCTTCCTGGGCGTCACCTACGGCTGGGGGTTGCCCGAAGGCGGTGCCGCGCTGCGCACGGTGAGCAGCGTGGCAGGCATCGCCGAGCTGTTGGTGGGGATGCCGGCTGTGGGCTGACCACGCACGGCGTCCAGGGGTGCGAACATGCACGAGCCGAGGGTCTGGAAGCGGCGCACGCCAACGCCGGTTAAACCAACGGCGCTGGAGTCGATGCGCTTCGACTACGCCTGGAAGTGGTTCAACTTCCACGCCGAGCAGCGCACCAGGATGTTCAACTACATGCTCATCGGCATGGGCATTTTCGCCACCGCACTGGTCACCGCGCTTGACAAGAAGCTGGTGCTTGAAGCGGCCGTGCTGAGTTCGGCGGCGGCGGCGGTCGCGCTCGTGTTCTGCCTCATCGACCGGCGCAACCGCGAGCTCTACATCGCCGCCATGGATGTGCTGATCGACGCTGAAAAGACGCTCGTGTTCGGCGACCTCAAGTTCACGAACCCCCATGGCGACGAGAAGACCTTCGGCATCTCGCGCCGCATTGCCGTGGACGACGGCGAACGGGCCACCACCCTGCGCGGCCACCTGCCTGGCATGGCCAAGGGCCAACACCGTTACTGGATGCCCTTCATCGCGTTGGGCTTCATGACGCTGTTCAGCATGGCCGCGCTGCGTGCCTGGTTGCTTTACTTCGAGGCCGTGCCGCGCTGGCCGGTCACGCTGGTTGGCGCGCTGGTCGTCGCTGTGGGGGTGGCGGCGTGGCGGCGCGGGAAGCGCTCGCCATGGGTCTGTGCCTACACCGTGATCGGGCTGGCGGCGATGATCGCTGCCCAGGGGATGCCCAGTTTGTCGTTGCCCGTCAAGGCGGCCGGCGACATGGAGATCACGGTCGGCGCCGATCTGAACGCCTTGCTCGACATGCGCCTCAAGCAGCCCCTGGGCGGCGGCGGCCGCGCTGAGCTCGGTGTGCTCGCAACGGCGCGCATCGGGCCCTTCGCCTCGGGTGAGGATGCGCTGGACTGCGCCGACCCCGCGCAGGCGCAGGCGTTGGCCGATTTGCGTGCCGCGCTGGCCGATGCGCAGCAACGCCAGCAGCGGGTGCTCTTGCTGCTGGTGGGCACGACAGACCGCGCGCCCTTGCTGCCGACGCTGCGCCAGCGCTTCGGCTCCGACGCCGGCCTGGCGCGCGCGCGTGTGAGCGCGGTCGAGCGCTGTTTGCGCCTGCCGCCTGCGCTATCCGCAAAGGCGCCGCCGCTGACAGATGTTTTGCGCGTCATCAGCGGGCCTGCCTACACGCCCGCGTCGGCAGCGGCCAGCGCTGCGGCGCAGCAAGGCATGGCGGAAGATCGCGTGGTCCGGGCGGTGCTGGTGGGGTTGCAGGCGGCGCGGTAAAGCGGGGCGCAACTGGCGACCCATATCAGACACAGGTGATGAGGTTGCCCAGATCATCCACGCGCGCGCTGTTGCCGGGTTCCAGCACGCTGGTGCAATCGAGTTGCTCGATGATCGCCGGGCCGTCGATATTCGCGCCACGCGGCAGCTTTTTGCGGCTGAACACCGGCGTGTCGAGCCAGCCGCCTTCAAACCACACCGGCCGCACGGCGCGCTGGGCAGCGGCCAGCGTGGCACCGGGCAGGGCCGGCATCAGGGGCCCAAGCGGCATGGCGGCGCGCTGGCCGATCACGGCGGTGTGCAGGTTCACCAGCACGGGGCGGATTTCGGGCAGGGCCACGCCAAAGCGCCGCCAGTAAGCGGCTTCGAATTTCGCGCGCAAGGCCGCCACGCTGAGCTGTGGGTCGTCAAGCGCCACCGCCAGCACATGGCTCTGGCCCTGGAACTGCATGTCGGCGCGGTGCAGCGCGCGCACCGCCTGCACGCTGACCTGCTCGCGTTTGATCAGCGCGCGGCCGCTGTCCACATGCTGTGCCAGCACCGCGGCCAGGCGGCCTTCGGGCAGCAAGTCAAGTGAAACGTTGAGTGCGGTGGTGAAGTCATGGCGCAGATCGGCCAGCACGCAGCCCAGGGCGTTGGTCAGCCCCGGGCGGGCCGGAATCAGCACCCTGGGAATGCCCAGCTCGCGCGCCAGCGCGCAGGCATGCAGTGGCCCGGCGCCGCCAAAGGCGAAGAGCGCAAAGTCGCGCGGGTCGTGGCCGCGCGACAGGCTCACCATGCGCATGGCGCCGGCCATCTTGTCGTTCGCCACGCGCAGCACGGCAGCGGCACTCTGCACGGCGTCCAGGCCCAAAGGCCGGCCCACATGTTGCAGCAGCGCTTCATGCAGCACGTCAAGCGAAACCGGGTTGGGCACGGCCAGCAAGCGCGCCGGGTCTAAGCGGCCCAACACCAGGTTGGCGTCGGTGATGGTGGGCCGCGTGCCGCCACGGCCATAGCCCACCGGCCCGGGCTGCGCGCCGGCGCTGTGCGGGCCCACACGCAGCATGCCGGCGGCGTCTACCGTGGCCAGCGAGCCGCCGCCCGCGCCGATGGTGTGCACATCCACCATCGGCACATGAATCGGCATGGCGTATTCGAGTTCGAGTTCGCTGCTCACCGTGGGCTGGCCGTTCAACACCAGGGCCACATCGGTGCTGGTGCCGCCCATGTCGTACGTCACCAGGTTGGCGAACCGCGGTCCGGCTTGCGCCGCCGTGGCCGCCGCGGCCACCACGCCCGAAGCCGGGCCCGACATCACCGTGTTCACCGCCGCTTGCGCCACCAGCGCGCTGGCCACCGTGCCGCCGTTGCCCTGCATCACAAGCAGCTCGCGCGTGTAGCCCTGCGCGGCCAGCTCGCTGCGCAAACGTTCGAGGTAACGGTGCAGCACCGGCTGCACGGCAGCGTTGACGGCCGCGGTGACGCCGCGTTCGTACTCGCGGTATTCGGCCACCACTTCATGGCCCACCGTGACGAACGGGTTGGGCCACAGCGCGCGCACCACCCGCGCCGCCTGCTGCTCATGCGCCGGGTTGAGGTAGCTGTGCAGAAAGTGGATCACCACGCTTTGCGCGCCACGCTCGATCAAAGTGGCAACCGCCGCGCGGAGTTGATCTTCATTCACTGGTGTGAGCACGTTGCCCTGCGCATCGAGCCGTTCATCCACCTCCAGGCGCAGGTCGCGCGCCACCAGCGGCGTGAAGCGGCCCTTCAGGCCATAGGGCGTGGGCCGGGTGCGCCGGCCAAGTTCGAGCACATCGCGAAAGCCGCGCGTGGTGATCAGCCCCACCTTGGCGATCTTGCGTTCAAGCATCGCGTTGGTGGTGGTGGTGGTGCCGTGAACGATGGCTTCGAGTTGGCTCACATCCACGTTGGCCGCAGCCAGCGCAGCCAGCACGCCGCCGGCCTGGTTGGCTGGCGTGGTGGGCACCTTGGCCAGGCGCAACTCATTGGTTAATTCATCGAACCAGATCAGGTCGGTGAAAGTTCCGCCTACATCAATGCCGGCAATGCTCATAAGCTCAAATAAGTTCGCTGCACCGCGTCATCTTCCATCAAGCCCGCCATCGTGCCCGCCCAGCGCAGCTCGCCCTTTTCCAGCACAACAGCGCGCTCGCTCACCAGGCGCGCGAAGTGAATGTTCTGCTCAGAAAGCAGCACGCCCAGGCCCTGCGCCTTGAGCCGGTTGATGGTGTGCGCCATTTGCTCCACGATCAAGGGCGCCACGCCTTCGCTGGGTTCATCGAGCAGCAGCAAGTAAGGCTGGCCCATCAGCGTGCGCGCGATGGTCAGCATCTGCTGTTCGCCGCCGCTCATGCGCGCCGCGCTGCGCGTGGCCATGCCGGCCAGGTTGGGGAACAGCTCGAACACCGCGGCTTCGTCCCAGAACGGCGCGCCTTCGCGCCGCGGTTGGCGCGCGACAGTCAAGTTCTCTCGAACCGTTAACTCGGTGAAGATGCGCCGGTCTTCGGGCACCCAGCCCAGGCCGGCCCGCGCGGTGCGGTGCGTGGGCCAGTGGGCCACCTCGTGGCCGCGGAACTGCACGCGCCCGCTGCGCAGCGCCACCAGGCCCATCAGCGCCTTCATGGTGGTGGATTTGCCGGCGCCGTTGCGGCCCATCAGGGCCACGCATTCGCCGCCTGCCACGTTCAAGTCAAGTTCGAACAGGATCTGCGCCTTGCCGTACCAGGCGCTCAAGGCTTGCGCGTTCAACAGGTCATCAAGCATGGAAGGTCGTCCCCATGCCGAAGTAGACCTCGCGCACCTTGGCGTCTTGCCGCACTGCGGCCGGCGGGCCCTGGGCGATGAGCTCGCCGCGCGACAGCACCAGCAGCCTGTCGGCATGCGCGAACACCACATCCATGCTGTGTTCGGTGAACAGCACGGCCAGATGCTGCTCGTGCGCCAGGCGTTTGGTCAGCGCCATCAGCGCGTGGCGTTCGGCCGCGCCCATGCCGGCGGTGGGCTCGTCCATCAACAACAGGCGCGGCGCATGGGCCAGCGCCATGGCCAGCTCAACCCGCTTCACATCGCCATAGGCCAGCACGCTCATGGCGCGTTCGGCCTGCGCCTGCATGCCCACTTGAGCCAGCAGTTTCAGCGCTGGCTCGCGCTGTTGCCCGCGCGCGCTGCGCCACAGCCGCAGGTGCCGGCGCGCATGTGCGAGCAAGGCGAGTTGCACGTTTTCAAGCACCGTGAGCGAGGCGAAAACCTCGGCGATCTGGAAGGTGCGGCCCACGCCCAGGCGGGCAATCTCGCGCGGCTTGCGGCCCAGCAGCTCTTGCCCGTTGAGCAGCACCGAACCGGCGTCGGCCAAGGTCTGGCCGTTGACCAGGTTGAAGCAGGTGGTCTTGCCCGCACCGTTGGGGCCGATCAACGCCAGCATTTCGCCTGAATGCAAATCAAAACCAACGTTTGAAACAGCTTGCACGCCGCCATAAGCCTTGCGCAAGCCGCGCACCGTGAGCATGGGTTGTGCGGTCATAAGGAACCCTTCGTGCTGCGCACTGCGGTGCGAGCCCCTTCGGGCTGAGGCCGGACACAGCCAGTCCCTGCGGACTGGCTGTCGCCTGCCGAAGGCCAGCGGCCTGTGGCCGATGGCGGCCGCGCGTGGCTCATCCTGCCTCCCCGCAAAGTTCCACCACCCGCGCCGGCACGTTGCCGATCGTGCCCGCGCCCATGGCAATCACCACATCGCCGTCGCGCGCATAACCGGCCACTTCAGCCGGCAGCGCCGCCACGTCGTCCACGAACACCGGGTCCACCTTGCCGGCCACGCGCAGGGCGCGCGCCAGGGCGCGGCCGTCGGCGGCCACGATGGCGGGCTCGCCGGCGGCGTAGACCTCGGTCAACAGCACCGCATCCGCCGTGCCCATGACTTTGACGAAGTCTTCAAA
>JAYUHT010000164.1:0-2257 GCA_043766725.1 Burkholderiales bacterium
TGTTCACGGTGAAAGACGGCGAGCAGATCTGTTTGGCCGCGGTGAGCGACGCGCAGTGGCAGACCTTCTGTGCCTTGATGGGCTTTGCCGACCTGGCCACCGATGCCAGCCTGGCCACCAACAACCAGCGCGTGCAGCGCCGCCCCGAATTGCTGGCCACCTTGCGCGAACGCCTGCTGCCGCACAGCGCGGCCGAACTGGCGCGCCGCTTTGAAGCCGCCGGCCTGCCCTTCGCGCCGATTCGCCGGCCTGAAGACTTGTATGACGACGAGCACCTGGTGGCCACCGGCGGCCTGGCCGATGTGGTGGTGCCCGACGGCCCGCGCGCCGGCCAGACGGTGAAGACCACGCTGTTCCCCATCACCCTGGCCGGCCAGCGCCTGGGCGTGCGCCTGAACCCGCCGGCCATGGGCGAACACACTGATGTGTTGCTGCAGGGCCTGGGCTACAGCGCGCAACAGATCGAACACCTCAAGACCCAGGCCGTGGTGGCCTGACACCCATTGGAGATGGCCATGACACATCGCTTCACCCGGCGCCAGGCCGTGCTGGCCTTTGGCTCGTCCATCGCGCTGGCCGGCAGTGCCAGCCGCGCCTTGGCGCAAGCCGGCGACAAGACGGTGAAATTCATCCTGCCCAATGCCGTGAGCTCGGGTGTGGACACCATCACCCGCAGCGCACAGGCCGCGCTAGCCAAGGCGCTGGGCGCGGCCGTGGTGGTGGAAAACCAGCCCGGCGCGGGCGGCATCGTGGGCGTGCAGGCGATGGTGCGCGCCGCGCCCGACGGCAACACGCTCAGCGTGGTGTCGAACAACGTGGTCATCTTCCCCAGTGTCTACAAAACCCTGCCGTTCGACCTGAACACCGATGTGACGCCGATTGCCATTTGCGGCTACACGCCCATCGTGTTGGTGGTCAACCCCAAGGTGCCGGCGCAAAACTCGAAGGAATTCGCGGCTTACTTGAAGGCCAGGAACGGCGACGTCACCTACGCCTCTGGCGGCAACGGCACCATCCTGCATTTGGCGGCCGAAATGTATGTTGACGAGGTGGGCGCCAAGGCGCGCCACATTCCCTACAAGGGCGTGGGCCCGATGCTCACCGACCTGATCGGCGGCCAGGTTGAATTCGCCACCGCGGCCTTGCCCAGCGTGCAACAGCACCTGAAGAGCGGCGCGTTGCGCGCCATCGGTGTGGGCACCTCGCAGCGCGTGGCCGCGGCGCCGGACGTTCCCACATTCGTTGAACAAGGCGTGCCCGGCTACGTGGTGGAGGCGTGGTTCGCCGTGCTCGGCCCCAAGGGCATGACCGCGGCCGATGTGAAGCGCGTGAATGCGGCCGTGGTGGCGGCGTTTGCCGATGCCGCGGTGATGGACGCCATGGCCAAGCAGGGCAACGTGATCAACATCAGCACGCCCGAAGTGGCGCAGAAATTCTTCAAGGACGAACTGGTGAAGTACGCCAAGCTGGTGAAGAAGGCGGGCATCGAGGCGCAGTAAACGGCCGCATCAGCATCGACTGCGCATCGAGCCCGGCAGTGGGAAAGCACCTACAGGTTTGCAGCGGATCGGCTGATTGCCGCGCGCCGGTGCCCGGCGCAAGCTGTGGTCAGGTACAAGGCGGTGCAGTTCGCATCCGTTCATCGTGCCGCTTGGAGACTCAACATGCTTTACACCATTGCGGTAGTGCTTCTTGTTCTTTGGTTGCTGGGCCTGGTGACGTCGTTCACCGCGGGTGGCTTGCTCCACATCCTGCTCGTTGTGGCCGTGGTCATGGTGCTATTCCAGCTGATCAGCGGCCGGCGCGTGGGTTAGGGCTGAGGGCGGGTAGCCCGGCAAACCGCGGCTGCCCTGCCTTCAGTTGCCGAGCAATTCCCCGATAGGCTTGAGATCGTCAACTCGGTCGCACACCGCCTTGATGCTGCTGAGGATGGGCACACCCAGCAGCAAGCCCCAAATTCCCCACAGCCAACCAAAGGTCAACACGCCGACGAACACCGCCACCGGGTTCATGCGGCTGGCGCGGCTGGTCAGCCATGGCACCAGCAGGTTGCCTGACAAGGTGTGAACCACGATGGTCACGCCGGCCACCAGCAAGGCCATGTCGAAGCTGCCAAACTGCACAAAGGCAACGACTGAAGACACGCTGCCAAGCACCATCGCGCCGATGTACGGTATGAAGTCGAGCACGAACGCCACCACGCCCCAAACGGCGGCATGCTCCACACCAATCCACATGAACGACAGCCAGATCACCA
>JAYUHT010000165.1:0-6069 GCA_043766725.1 Burkholderiales bacterium
GGCGCTGGTGCTGGCCGGGGTGGTGGCGCCGTTGCAAGCCTGGGCGTTGCGCGGGCCGGCGCTGGTGGCCGCCAGCGGTGCGGCGGCGCCGCAAGACGATTCAACCCTGCGCCAGGCGCTGCGTGCGCCGGCGTTTTGGCTGCTCGGCGTGAGCTTCACCTTGCACTCGTTTGCCTCGGCGGCGATGTGGGCGCACGTGATGCCCATCTTTGCCGGCAAGGGGTTGAGCGCCGCCCAGGCCACGGCGGTGTTGGTGTGGATCGGCCCGGCGCAGGTGCTGGGCCGCTTCGTCTATGCCGCCGGCGGCACGGGCTTGTCGCTGCGTCATTTGGGCCTGTTCGTGATGCTGGGCATGCCGCTGGCGATGCTGCTGCTGGCCGAATCAACTCAATGGTTAGCGCTGCTGCTTTTTGCCGCCTTGTTCGGCCTGGCCAATGGCTTGATCACCATCGTGCGCGGTGGCCTGGTGCCGGATTACTTTGGCCGCACACACATTGGCCGCATCAGCGGCGCGATGTCGGCCCTGGGCCTGCTGGCGCGCGCCGCCGCGCCGCTGCTCACGGCCTGGCTGCTGCTGGCCGTGCCGGGCTACCGCGTGGTGCTGTGGGTGCTGGCCAGCCTGGGCGTGGCGGCGGTGCTGGCCTTTGCGCTGGCGCGCAAACCGGGTTGATTTGCGCCGGCACGCGGAACTCGGAACTGGCCGATGTCGCTTGCGCTTTCAATGCAGCCGTGACGTCATCGACATTGGGGATGTCGAAGGTTCGCCGCCGCATCTAGTCTCGCGCTGCAAATGAAGGGGAAATTTCATGTTGCAGGCAACTCGATGGATCACGCTGACCTTGGCCAGTTTGCTGCTGGTGGTCTCCAGCGGCTGCGCTACCTTTCGCAACACGTCGGCGCTGAGCCGCGGCCCGGGCGTGGAGTTCGCAGCCGATGAGTTGCGTGCATTCACGCAGCGGCAAGAAGAAGTTCTGGCTGCGCTAAAGGTGGCCGCGGGCATGCTTGAGGGCGCACCAGCAGCGGGAAATTGGGACTTGATCATCGCTGCGGGTATGGACTATGCCGACCGCCAATGCGAGGGCTACCTGCACGCCCTGTTCCGCTTGGACCGTGACCGCCGGACCGCCGTATCGCAAGTCGGGCTATTGGGAACGGCCACGGCCGGGCTGATGGCCGCTGCGCAAACGGCCGCCAAAACCGTTGCCGGTACCGCGGTGATCTTCGGCTTGAGCAGCGCCAGCATCGAGAACTTGAGCAGCAATCTGCTGTTTGACCTTGATCCGTCGTCGATCCGGACCTTGGTCAAATCCTTGCAAGAGAAGTACCGCTCGGCGTTGGGCCTGGGCTACCAAGACCGGCCGGCGGCGATGCGTGCGATTCGCAGCTATGCCGCGGTTTGCGTGCCGGCGAATATCGAGGCCGAGGTCAACCTGGCGGTGAAAAAGGCGCAGCCCAATGCCAGCAAGGCGAACCCCGCGGCCGGCCGTTCACCCACGGTCACCAATGCGGAGCTGGTCAGCACGGCGGTCACGTTCGAGCATGACAAAGCGTCCGAGTTGCTCGACGCATTTGTCTTCCCAGGCGGCAAGCTGAATGCCGACAACCAGCGCCGGCTCGAAAACTACCTGCAAGCCAATGGCATCAAGGACAGCGTGCTGCTGTTCATCAATGGCGCCAACTTCAGCGCGCAGCGTGTTGCGGCGATGAAGTTCCTGGGTCTGAGCCAGTGAGGGAAAACATGGCCACACAAGAAATCATTCGCGACGTACCGGCTGGGCAGGTGGATGCATTGGTGGCACGCTACAAGATGCTGGGCGCCACGGTGCAGAGCTTCGCACAGACCAACGGCCTGTTCACGGTCGTGGCGCTGTTTGATGGGCCCGCCCACAGCACCCCCTTTGCCACCGCCACCGCCGCAGAGATCGTCACACCGCTGACAGTCAGTGTCGAGCCCAAGCCGCAAGGGCCATCGAGTTCGACCGACTTCGCCGAATTGGCGCCGGAGTACCGCCAGCTGTTTGACACCTGCTTGATTGCCGCGCCCAAACGCAAACTGGTCACCGCGCGGGTTGAACACATGCAAGCCAACCAGGCGCGCTATCGGGCGCTGGCGGCGGCACTTCAGATGCCTTGGACGTTCATCGCCATCGTGCATGCGATGGAAAGCAACTTCAATTTCACCGCGCACCTGCACAACGGAGACCCACTCAGCGGGCGCACCGTTCAAGCCCCTGCTGGCCGGCCCGCAGCGGGCAACCCGCCGTTCACTTGGGAGCAAAGTGCACGCGACGCTTTTGAGATGAAGGGATACACCGGCCAAACGCAATGGACCACGGCCCACATGCTGTTTCGTCTAGAGGCGTACAACGGTTTTGGTTACCGCGCGAAGGGCGTTGCGACACCTTACTTGTGGAGCTATTGCCAGCACTACAAGAAGGGCAAGTTCATCAAGGATCACGTCTTTGACGCTGAGGCGGTGTCCAAGCAAGCCGGTGCCGCTGTGTTGTTGAAGGCTTACTTGGCCGCGGTGGCATAGGGCGACATCGCGCTCGCGCGCTCAACCGCCTTCAACTGCCTTCAGCCAGCGAACGCTTCACCTTGTCGGCCGAGCCTTCCAGCCCGCTGAGCAAGGCGCGTTGGTCGCCGGGAATCACCATCGTGAAGACCGACTCCACGCTGGTGTAGTCGAAGTAGCCCATGCGCGCGATCGGCCGCATCTTCAACACATCGACGCGGCCTTGCGCGTCGATCACATCATCCGCAATGTGCACCGCCAGCACGCGGCCGAAGACGACATCGACGCTGCCCATGGGCCCGTTGCCGGGCAGGCGCAGCGTGGTCATGTAGGCACACTCAAACTGGATCGGCGAGCCGCGCACGCGCATCGGTTTGACCAGCCGCGACGGTTCGCGCTGCAATCCCGCGAGATCAAATTCATCCACCCCAGCGGCCAGTTCCTGTGCCGAAATGTTCACCGCCTCGCGCTGCGCCCAAGTGGCCATGTTCCAGACGAATTCACCTGTGGTTTCGGCATTGCGCACGCTGTCTTTGCGCTCGCCGTTGCTCTTTTGGTTGGCCGCGAACATGACCATCGGCGGGTCGAAGTTAACGTTCTGGAACTGGCTGAACGGCGCCAGGTTGTGCACGCCGGCGGCATCAACGGTGGCGATCCAGCCGATCGGCCGCGGCACCACGCAGCTCTTGAACGGGTCGTGGGGCAGGCCGTGCGGGGTCTTGCCGGGCTCGTAGTACATGCCGCCGGTGATTCAGGTCAGTGTTTCAAGTCAGTGCCGCAGTTCGAGCCGCATCACGTCGGCATCGCGGCGCATGGCAAAGCGCGACAGGTAGCTGTTGCCCAGCAGCACAAACGGCAGCGCTTGGGGCAGCACCACGGCGCGCACGTTGGCCAGCTCGATGCCGCCGATGCGCACGCTGCTCAAGGTGATGAGCGTGACCTTGACTGGGCCGTTCGCGGTTTGCGTCATGCCGGTTTCGCCGCGGCTCAAATCAAGCCCGATGCGTTGCGCCTCTTCCAGCCCCAAGGCAATGTAGGTGGCGCCGGTGTCGACCATGAACTGCACCGCCTTGCCGTTGATGGCGCCCGGCGCCATGAAGTGCCCACCCGGGCTGGCCGGCAGCACGATCTCGCGCTTTTGCGCCGCGCGCGCGGCCACCGCTTCCAGGCTCACCGGCGCGCCGCCCAGGCGCAGGCGAGTGACCAGCTTGTCACGCCGCACGTCGGCCTCGTTGTCGCCGAGTTGCACCAGAGTCACGCCCCTGATGGTGCCGCCCACCGGCACGGTGTAGGCCTGGCCGTCGATCACCAACAGCGCCTTGCTGCCCATCACGCCACCCAGCGCCACGCCTTGCGCCTGCACGGCGGCGGCCCACAGCGTCAGGGTGAAAGCCAGCAAGCGGAACAGAAGGCGCCTGCTGCGTCAGTCGCGAAAATTCTTGAAGCTCAGCGGCAGCTCAGCGAGTTCCTGGCGGATCAGCGCCATCGCGGCTTGCAGCTCATCTTTCTTGGCGCCGGTGACGCGCACCACATCGCCCTGAATGGCGGCCTGCACCTTGAGCTTGCTTTGCTTGCAGGCGGTCTGCATTTTCTTCGCGTCTTCGCTGCCGATGCCGGCCTTCACCGGCACCACCTGCTTGACCTTGTCGCCACCGATCTTCTCGATCTTGGTGCTCAGGTCGATGAAGCGCACATCCACACCACGCTTGGCCAGCTTGCCCAGCAGCACGTCGCGCACCTGGGTGATCTGGAAATCACTGTCGGCATGCAGCGTGAGCTCGCGCGCCTTTTCGGTGCCGGTGAGTTCGACCTTGGCCGACGAGCCTTTGAAGTCGAACCGGGTGCCGATTTCCTTGGCGCTTTGCTCCACGGCGTTGCGCAGTTCCACGACATCGGGCTCGATGACGGCATCAAAACTGGGCATGGGTTTGGTAGCGGCCGAGGTGTGGGCAATTGGGGCCAAAATTCTGCCATGTCCACCCCTGTGCTGGGGCCCGATCAACTGGGGCCTTTGATCGAAAAGCGCGTCAACCTGCGTGCCTACAATAGCTTTGGCCTGCCGGCCACGGCCGCCACGCTGGTGCGCGTGGCCAGTGAAGCCGAGGTCAAGCGCGTGGTCAACCACCCCGAGCTGGCCCCGCGCGCAAGTTCATCCTCGGCGGCGGCAGCAACGTGGTGCTCACGCGCGACGTCAACGATGTCGTGCTCAAGGTTGAAATCATGGGCCGCGCGCTGGTGGCTGAAACGCCGCAGGCCTGGATCGTGCAAGCCGGCGCCGGCGAGAACTGGCACGAGCTGGTGCGCTGGGCGCTCGACCAAGGTTTGCCTGGCCTGGAAAACCTGGCCCTCATTCCCGGCACCGTTGGCGGCGCGCCGGTGCAGAACATCGGCGCCTATGGCGTTGAGCTGGCCGAGCGTTTTGATTCACTCGATGGCGTCGATCTGGTCACCGGCCGCAGCGTCACGCTCAGCCGGGCGATGTGCGGCTTTGGCTACCGTCAAAGCATTTTCAAAGACCTGCTGGCCGGCAAGACCGTGATCACCCAGGTGCGCCTGCGCCTGCCCAAGCCTTGGGTGCCGGTGCTGGGTTACCTGGAACTTGAACGGCGCATGACCGAGACCGGCAACCTCACGCCCGACGCGCAAACCGTGTTCGAGTGGGTGTGCGCCATTCGCCGCGCCAAGCTGCCCGACCCGGCCGTGCTTGGCAACGCCGGCAGCTTCTTCAAGAACCCGGTGGTCAGCCCCGAGCAGTGCAACGACATCATCGGCCGCGACCCCGAGATCGTGCACTACCCCTTGCCCGACGGCACGGTGAAGCTGGCCGCGGGCTGGCTGATCGACGCCTGCGGCTGGAAGGGCAAGACGGTGGGCGAGGCCGGCGTGTACGAGCGCCAGGCGCTGGTGCTGGTGAACCGCGGCGGCGCCACCGGGGCGCAGGTGATGACACTGGCCCGGGCGATTCAAGAAAGCGTTTACGGGCGCTTCGGGATTCGGCTGGAGCCTGAGCCGGTCATTCTGTAAGCACGCCCTCGGCCAGGCAGGCCGCCTGGGTGGGTTCGATGAGGGCTTCAAAGCGCTGCACCAGCAGCGCCACCTCGTGCGCGGGCAGGCTTGCTGCACCTTCCTGCAGTTGCAGGGCCGTGCGGGCCATGGCCGTCAGCCCCAGGTTCAGCGCTGCGCCGCGCGCGGCGTGGGCATGGCCCCGCAGCTGGTCGGCCTGACCGTTACGCAGGGCATCGCGCAGCGCAGTGACGGTATGCCGGGCGTGGTCGAAGTGGCTGCGCAACAGGTGGGCCAGGCTGGCGCGCGACATGCTCTGCGAGGCGTTGGCCAGGGTCAGCGGGTCAAGCAGGGGCGGTGTGGGCAGCTCTGCGAACAGCCCTTCGGCGGCCGCCGCGGCGGCGGCGCCGAACAGCCGGCGCATGCGCGCGGCCAGTTCCTGTGCAGCCACCGGTTTGACCAGAAAGTCATTCATCCCGGCCATCAGGCAGCGTTCGCGGGTGGGCGCAAAGCCGTCGGCCGTCAGCGCAATGATGGGCACCGTGGCGGCA
>JAYUHT010000166.1:0-6064 GCA_043766725.1 Burkholderiales bacterium
ACCAAGGTCGACACCGCCAAGGCCGACCTGGTGATTGCCTGCGACGGCATCGTTGCGTCGGGCAGGGCCACGCTGTCGCTGATGCAGCCGGGCCGCACCTTCGTGGCCCTGAACTCCCACGCCACGCCCACCGCGGCGTTCGTGGGCAACCCGAACTGGCAGCACCCCGAAAGCGGCTGCGAAGCCGCACTGACGCAAGCCGTGGGCCGCGACAAGCTCGGCTTGTTTGATGCCGACCAGGTGGCCGTGCAACTGCTGGGCGACTCGATCTACGCCAACCCGATCCTGCTGGGCTATGCCTGGCAGCGCGGCCAGTTGCCCTTGTCGCATGCGGCGTTGAAGCGCGCGATGGAACTGAACGCGGTGCAGGTGCCCAACAACCTGGCCGCGTTTGAATGGGGCCGGCGCTGCGCGCACGACCTGGCTCAGGTGCAGGCGCTGTTCAAGGCGCAGCAAGTGATTCAATTCGTTAAGAAGCCAGGGCTGGACGAAACCATCAAGACCCGCGAACAGTTCCTGGTGGGCTACCAAGACGCCGCTTATGCCACCACGTATCGCGCCTTCGTCGAGCGCGTGCGCACTGCCGAGGCGCCGCTGAACAGCACGCGGCTGAGCGAAACCGTGGCGCGCTACCTGTTCAAGCTGATGGCCTACAAAGACGAGTACGAAGTGGCCCGGCTGCACAACGACCCGGCGTTCCTTGAGCGCATTGCCGGCATGTTCGAGGGCGACTACAAAATCGTGCACCACCTCGCGCCGCCCGGCATCGCCAAGCGCAATGAAAAGGGCGAACTCGTCAAGCAGGCTTTCGGCCCCTGGGTGCGCAGCGCGTTCAAGTTGCTTGCCGGGTTGAAGGGCCTGCGCGGCGGCGCGTTGGACCTGTTCGGCCGCACTGAAGAACGGCGCGGCGAGCGGGCGTTGATCGCACAATATCAAGCCAGTGTTGAAGAGTTGCTGCAAGGGCTGAGCGCCGACAAACTGGCCCTGGCCTGCGAGATCGCACGTATCCCTGAAGACATTCGCGGCTACGGCCATGTCAAGGCGCGCCACCTGGTGGCGGCGCAAGCCAAGTGGGCGGAGTTGACGCAGCGCTGGCGCTCCGGAGCGCAGGCCCTGGCCGCCTGAACGCGCTGCGATGCTGCTCTGGCCCTGCGTGGCGCAAGCGCGCAGCGCCGCCGGGCCGCCACGTGTGCCGCTGTGGCTGCACCGCGGCCAAGCGGCCTGGCAGGTGGGCTCGCTGCTCAACGCGCAACTGGCGGCCGTGGCCAGCCTGGATCAACTGGTTCGGCATGACGACGCGGGCGTGCACTGGCTGCCTCAAGCCGAAGCCGCACTCAGCGCCGCGCTGGCCGACGCTAACCTGGCCTTGCGTGCGCAGCGCTGCATCAAGGCCTGGCGTGACGAGTCGTTTTCGATCTACGAACCACGCAGCCTGCGCCGACTGGGCAGCATGGAACGCGCCGCGGCGCGCTTCTGGGGCACGCTGACGCTGGGCGCGCATTGCACCGGCTATGTGGCCGATGCACAGGGCCGGCCCAGCCATATCTGGGTGGCGCAACGTGCGGCGAACAAGGCGGTGGATCCGAATGCGTTCGATAACCTGATCGGCGCTGGTGTGGGCGACGGGCAAACCCCGGCGCAGGCGTTGCAGCGCGAAGCCTGGGAAGAAGCCGGCTTGCGCCCGCCTGAACTGACTGGCGTGCGGCCCGGCCGGCGCATCCAGATGTTTCGTGATGTGGCCGAGGGCTTGCAGTTCGAGCAACTGTTCAGCTTCGACCTGGCCCTGCCGGCGCACATCACGCCCGCCAACCAGGACGGCGAAGTGCAGCGCTTCGAATGCCTGCCACTGGCGCAGGCATTTGACTTGGCGGCCAGCGGCGCCATGACGGTGGACGCCGCCTTGGTGATGCTGGACTTTGCTCTGCGCCACCACCTGCTGCCCGCGGCCGTTGACCAGGCCTTGCGCCAGGCCAGTGCCGGCCTGTGGCTTGCATTCGCGGCGCAGCCATAACGCGCACACTCGGCGGGTGGCCATGTGAATTTGTCTGAGGACTTCAACCCTGGATGCCGGGAATCCCTTGATTGCCAGGCCAGCACAATCGCCGGATAGTCCTGGGCTTGCCGCGGCATGTGCCCGCGCCGCACGCTCTCATTGATTCTTCAACCCCTGACGGAGCCGTCATGACCAAACCCAAAACCGCACCGGTACGCCGCCGCTTCCTGAAGACCGCTGCCGCCGGCACGCTGGCCGCGCCGATGATCGTCAAGGCCCAAGCCGTCACCAGCCTGCGCTTTCAGAGCACCTGGCCTTCCAAAGACATCTTCCACGAGTACGCGCTCGACTTCGCCAAGAAGGTCAACGACATGACCGGCGGCGAATTGAAGATCGAAGTGCTGCCCGCGGGTTCGGTGGTGCCGGCCTTCGGCTTGCTCGACGCTGTTTCCAAAGGCACGCTCGACGGCGGCCACGGCGTGCTGGGCTACAACTACGGCAAGCAAAACGCGCTGGCGCTGTGGAACTCAGGCCCGGCGTTTGGCATGGACGCCAACATGCTGCTGGCCTGGCACAAATACGGCGGCGGCCAGGAACTGCTGACCAAGCTGTACGCCTCCATCGGCGGCAACGTGGTGTCGTTCCTGTACGGCCCGATGGCCACCCAGCCGCTGGGCTGGTTCAAGAAGCCGATCACCAAGACGGCCGATTTCAAAGGCCTGAAGTTCCGCACCAACGGCCTGGCGATCGACCTGTTCACCGCCATGGGCGCGGCCGTGAACGCCCTGCCCGGCGGCGAAATCGTGCCGGCCATGGATCGCGGCCTGCTCGACGGCGCGGAGTTCAACAACGCCACGTCCGACCGCCTGCTGGGCTTCCCTGATGTGTCGAAAGTGTGCATGCTGCAAAGCTACCACCAGAGCGCTGAAACGTTCGAGATCACCTTCAACAAGCCCAAGTTCGAGGCCCTGCCGGCGAAGATGAAGGCGATCATTGCCAACGCCGCGGAAGCCGCGTCGGCCGACATGTCCTGGAAGGCGATCGACCGCTACTCGAAGGACTACATCGAGCTGCAAACCAAGGACAACGTCAAGTTCTACAAGACGCCTGACGCGGTGCTGCAAGACCAGCTCACGCTGTGGACCAAGATCGTTGAGACGAAGTCGGCCGAGAACCCCTTGTTCAAAGAGATCGTCGAATCGCAAAAAGCCTTTGCGGTTCGGGCCGTGAAGTGGGACCAGGACACTTATGTCAGCCGGCGCATGGCGGTGAACCATTTCTTTGGCGCCAAGAAGTCCTGAGCGTCTTTTTGCGTCACCCAACGGCCACTTGGGCTTTGCCCGGTGGCCGTTTTTTCGGCGGGCCCTGCCATGCAGCAATTGCTTCTGACGGTCGACAAAATCAGCACCTTCGTTGGCCAGGCGTTTTCCTGGTTGATCGTCGTGCTCACCTTGATGATCACCTGGGAGGTGTTCTCGCGCTACGTGCTCGACCACCCGCACGCTTGGGCGTTCGACGTGATGATCATCCTGTACGGCACGCTGTTCATGATGGCCGGCGCCTACACGCTGGCCAAGGCCGGGCATGTGCGGGGCGACGTGCTGTACGGCTTCTTCGAGCCGCGCACGCAAGCCACGATTGACCTGATCCTGTACATCGTCTTCTTCATCCCCGGCGTGTTCGCACTTACCTACGCCGGCTACTACTTCGCCGCTGAGTCGTGGGCGGTGAAAGAACACTCCAATATCACTGCCGATGGCCCGGCGCTGTACCCGTTCAAGACCATGTTGCCGCTGGCCGGTTCCGTGTTGCTGCTGCAAGGCGTGGTTGAAATCATTCGCTGCTTGATCTGCATTCAGCAGGGCACATGGCCGTCGCGCGAGCAAGACGTGGAAGAAGTCGACGTCGACAAGTTGAAGGAAATGGTGCACGTGAAAGACGACGACATCGCCAAGCTCGACCAATTCGTCGTGCGCCAAGGGAGCACGAAATGAAAATTCGCAAAGAGCTTTGGTTTGGCTTTTCGCTGATGGCGATCATCCTCATCGTGGTGGTGATCTTCACGCCCTGGGCCAGCTTCATGGATGGCAACCTCAGCCGCGAAGACCTCGGCCATTTGGGCCTGTTGATGCTGGCGCTGATCGTGGTGGCCATCATGCTGGGCTTCCCCACCGCGTTCACACTGATGGGCATGGGCGTGTTCTTCGGCTGGCTGGCCTACCGCAGCGTCAACCCTGACTTGGCGGTGCAGCAGATCCTCGACCTGATGGTGCAGCGCGCGTATTCAGTCATGTCCAACGACGTGCTGATCGCCATTCCGCTGTTCGTCTTCATGGGCTACCTGGTCGAGCGTGCCAACCTGATCGAAAAGCTGTTCAAGAGCCTGCACCTGTCGCTGGCGCGCGTGCCCGGCGCGCTGGCGGTGGCCACCATCGTCACCTGCGCCATCTTCGCCACCGCCACCGGCATCGTCGGCGCGGTGGTCACGCTGATGGGCCTGCTGGCACTGCCGGCCATGCTGCGCGCGGGCTATGACATCAAGCTCGCGGCCGGGGCCATCACCGCCGGCGGCTGCCTGGGCATCTTGATTCCGCCTTCGGTGCTGTTGATCGTCTATGGCGCCACGGCGGGCGTCTCGGTCGTCAAGCTCTACGCCGGCGCGTTCTTCCCCGGCATCATGCTGGCCGGCCTTTATGTGGGCTACGTCATCATCGTGGCCAAATTGAAGCCGCACCTGGCACCACCGTTGGCCGCCAGCGAGCGGCTGGTGCCGCTGCCTGCGCTGTCGCAAGCCTTGAGCGCACGCAGCGGCAACGCGCTGAAGGGGCTGTGGGGCGGCCTGTCGATGCCCGCGTTGCCCAAACGCGAGGTGGCCACACAACTGTTCGTGTCGTTGCTGCCGGCCATTGCCATCATCGCCTTGTTGGCCATGATGTACGCCTCCAGCACGGCGCCGGCGGCGGTGGTTGACACCACCGGCTTGGTGCAATCTGGCGGCTCACTGGACGCTGTGGATGAAAAAACCACCGAGCCCTCGGGCCTGAGCGAACCGCCCAAGGAGCAAGGCGGGTTGCAAGACCCACCGAAGGAAGGCGGCGATGCCAAAGAGCCGCCCGCCGAGTTGGGTCAGGCCGCGCCCGCGGCAACGCCACCTGGCGTTGGCGCCAGCGCACAAGCGGTGCCGGCCGCCACAAACACATCCGGCCAGGCACCCGCCGCCGCACCGGCCGCGGCGGCCGAGCGCGTGCCGGCCCCCACTTGGTACTGGGTGGTGTTTGGCTTGGGCATGGCCGGCCTGGCACTCGTTAACTGGTTGATGAGCTGGCAGCGCCTTGAGATTTTCAAGATGCTGCTGGCATCGTTCTTTCCGCGGGCGGTGATGATCATTGCCGTGCTCGGCTCCATCGTCTTCGGCCTGGCCACGCCGACTGAAGCCGCAGCCGTGGGTGCATTTGGTGGCTTGTTGCTGGCCGGCGCCTACCGCTACATCGCGGCCAGGCAGGCCAAAAGCGGCAGCCCCGTGGTGCGCACCTTGGTCGACCTTGGCGGCATCGTCAAAGAGTCATCGTTCCTGACGGCCAAGACCAGTGCCATGGTGTGCTGGCTGTTCGTGGGCTCGTCGATTTTCTCGGCAGCATTCGCGCTGCTCGGTGGCCAGGATCTGATCGAACGCTGGGTGCTGTCGCTCGGCCTGTCCACCCTGCAGTTCATGCTGCTCAGCCAGTTCATCATCTTCATCCTGGGCTGGCCGCTGGAGTGGACCGAGATCATCGTCATCTTCATGCCGATCTTCATTCCCCTGCTGCCCAAGTTCGGCGTCGACCCGCTGTTCTTCGGCCTGCTGGTGGCGCTGAATCTACAGACCGCCTTCCTCTCGCCTCCGGTGGCGATGGCGGCCTTCTACCTGAAGGGCGTGTCGCCAAAGCATGTGACGCTGAACCAGATCTTCGCGGGCATGATGCCGTTCATGGGAATTCAGCTCTTGGCGCTGGCGCTGCTCTACATCTTCCCTGCCATTGGTCTGTGGCTGCCGCAGTTGCTATACAAGTAGCGCCTTGTAAGCGCCCCAAG
>JAYUHT010000167.1:0-6043 GCA_043766725.1 Burkholderiales bacterium
CGATCTGCTGGACGAGCTGGGTGCCATGGCCGTGGCGCGCAGCAGCATCCGCAGCCTGGAACGCAGCGTGATCGACGCCGAAACCGGCCAGCGCGGCTACATGTTGACCGCGCGCAAGGAGTACCTGCAGCCCTATGCCGATGCGCTGCTGTCCATCGAGACTGATTTCGCGTCGCTGGCCCGGCACTACGAGCACGACGCACAGGCCAGCGCCCTGTTGTCACAACTGCGAGCCGCGACCCAGACCAGGTTGTCGGAACTGGCGTTGACGATCCGCCTGTATGACGAAGGCCGCACCGGTGCCGCCATGGAAATTGTGCTCAGCGACATCGGCAGAGAGAAGATGCAGGCCATTCGCATGCTGTCTGACGAGCTGCTGCGGCTTGAATCAGCCAGCGTGGCGCAGGGCCGGCAAGATGTCTATCACACGCTGCAACTCAGCCGCATCGGCATTGCCGCGCTCAGCGCCCTGAGCCTGTTGGCGTTGGTGCTGTTCTTGCGCTCCAACGCCGCGCTTGAAGAACAACAGCGCGAGCAACAGCGCCTGGTGCGCGCCGAGCGCGACCGGCTGGAGTCTGAAGTCGCCCTGCGCACGGCGCAGCTCACCGAGTTGATGCAACACGTGCAGAACGCGCGCGAGGACGAGCGCAAGCGCCTGGCGCGCGACCTGCATGACGAGTTGGGTGCCCTGCTCACCTCGGCCAAACTCGATGCCGCGCGCATCCGCTCACGCCTGGCCGGCACCGCCCCCGAAGCGCAAGAACGCCTGGCGCATCTGGTAGACACCTTGAACAGCGGCATCGCCTTGAAGCGACGCATTATCGAAGATCTGCGCCCGTCGGCGCTGAGCAACCTCGGCCTGGGTGCCACGCTGGAGATCCTGGCGCGTGAATTCGCCGCCAGCTCCGCCATGGAAGTGCAGTGCACGGTCGAGCCCGTTCTGCTCGAGCCCGCGGCGGAGTTGGTGATCTACCGCATGGTGCAAGAGGCCATCACCAACATCACCAAGCACGCGCGCGCAAGCAAGGTTTGGATCAGTCTGAGCGCACAGGGCGGCCAAGCGCAGGCCGAGGTGCGCGACGACGGCGTTGGCTTCACCGCAGCTTCAACCGCGCGGTCGGCCCACGGCTTGCTGGGCATGCGTTTTCGCGTTGAGGCCGAGGGCGGCGTGTTGAGCATCGAGTCAACGCCGGGCCAGGGCACCGTGATCAGGGTGAACCTGCCGCTGGCCACGACCACGAGCGAAGCGCACATGGCCTGATGGCGCCTTGGCCGCGCGTTCGCGGCATGCTCTGTGGGCACTGTCCTACAGGGTTCAACGGGCCCGCACTACAGCGCCTTGGGCGCCTTGCTGATCGCCGCGCACAGGAGGCGCGGACACACTGGCGTGGCTTTAACAATGCGGCCGCGCTGATCAGACCCACTCCAACAGTTGGAGGCTGTGCAGTGCGACGGCCGCTCCACTCAGGAGTGATCAGATGTTGCATTACGCCGTCGTCTTCTTCATCATCGCCATCGTGGCCGCGCTGTTCGGTTTTGGTGGCATTGCCACCAGCGCCGCAGGCATCGGGCAAATCTTGTTTGTCGTCTTCGCCATCCTGGCGGTGGCGAGTTTCGTGTACGGCCTGATGCGCAAGGCCTGATGCGCGAGGCCTGAGACGCATCGGCCCTGTTTTCTGAAGCCTGATGCGTTAGTTTGTTGCGCAAAGTTTGATGCGCGAGCTGTGCCGCGATTTCACGTTCAACCCCAACCGAGACCCACCATGAACCAGCCCAAACCCTACGACTCTTCCAGCAACCTGGCCGACCAAGCGGCGCACTCCGCGCAGCAAGCCATTCAATCCACCCAACGCACGGCCAACGCCGCACTTGATGGGCTGGCCTCCGGCGTGCAAGAACTTGGCGCCAAAGCCGCGCCGATGTTGGAGCGCGCGCAGGAACAAGCCAGCGCGATCGCGCAGCGCAGTGTGGATGCGATGCGCGACAGCACCCGCCAACTGCGCGATCAGGCGCAGCATGCCAGCGAAGTCACCACCGATTACGTGCGTCATGAACCCATCAAGGCCATGCTCATGGCTGCTGCGTGCGGGGCGGCTCTGATGGCGCTGGTCAGCCTGCTTGGCCGTTCGCGCGGCAACGACTGAAGTCTCACTGCCAGCACCAGGTTGTCGTGATGCACCCCATTCTGAAACTGCTGGTCACCCGCCCGGGTTTGCTGATTGACCATGCCGAGGGCTATGCCGAGTTATTTGGCTCCCAGGTTGCACGCGCCACCTCCGCCTGGAAGCGGCGGGTGATTCTGTTTGCTGCCGGCGGCGTTTGCCTCGGCGTGGCGGTGGTGCTGACGGGTGTAGCGGTGATGCTGTGCGCCATCGCTGTGCCACTGAGTTCCGGTGCCGTGTGGGTGCTGGTGCTGACGCCGCTCTTGCCCGCAATATTGGGCATTGGCTGCTTGCTGGGCGCGCGCAGTGGCGACCATGCCGAAGCGTTTGGGAGCCTGCGCCAGCAAGCGCGGGCAGACCTGGCTTTACTGCGGGAAGTGATGGCGTCATGAGGCTCGCGCAGCGCCGCGGCACTTCCTGCGGTGGTTTGCAGGTGCGTACGCAGAACGAAGGTACTTAAATGAGCAATGACACCAAACTTCCCGATGCAGAGGAACCCGGCAACCTGTCAGCGCTGGCCTGCGCCCGCCTGGAACGTTCGCGTCAGACCATCAGGCAAGACGTGCAGAACACGGTGGCTGAACGGAACGCTGAGCAACGGGCGCGCGCCAGTGGCGCACCTGGCGCGTGGCTGAGCTCGTTGAAGTCATTGCCTGGTGCTGACTTGCTCATGACCGCCGCACAGCAGTGGTGGACACATCACCCCATGCACAGTGCGGTCAGCGCCCTCAACTTGGCCACGCGCAGCAGTGTGCAACCGGTCGCCAACCGTCATCCATTTGTGTTGGTGGGTGCAGCGGTGCTGGTGGGTGCAGTGCTGATGCGGTTTTTGCCGATTCGTCGGTTGTTCACGCCGGCCCTGCTGGCCGGAGTGCTGCCCCCGATGCTCAACAGACTGGTGGCCAAGGCGCCGAAGCAGGGTTGGGTATCGGTGCTGGCGTCGCTGGCGCAAGCTTCCATGGCCAAGCCGTCTTTCGCTGCTTCTATCACCCCTTCTTCCAATTCTCTTACCACCCAAACCGACACGCCGCCAAACGGCCCGGCGGCGCTACGCCAGGGACGGGCTCATCAAACGCTGCCGGGCTGACTGAACAACGCGAATCGGCTTGCGGCGCCCTTGGCAAGCCGCATGGCGGCATCGGCGCAGGCCAGCAATTTCGCCGCTGTGTCGCCGTCCGTGGGGCAGCAGGCAACGCCGATGCTGGGTTGCACACGCAGCTGAATTGCACCCAGCGTGCAGGGCATTGAAACCACGTCGACCAACTTGCCAGCCAACTGGGCGATTTGCTCCGCGTTGGCCGGGCCGCGAATCAAGCAGGCAAATTCATCACTGCCAACCCGGCTGACCATGTCATCAGCGCGCACCGCGCGCGCCAGCCTGGCGCCCACCACGCCCAGCAGTTCATCGCCCACGCTGCGGCCGTGGGCGGCGTTGATCGCCTTGAAACCGTCCAGGTCGATATAAAGCAGCGCGGTGGTTCTGGACTGTGGTGCGGCGCACGCCAACGCGCGCTCAAGATGCTTGCTGAACACGCCGCGGTTGGGCAGTGTGGCCAGGCTGTCACGCGGTGCTGGGTCATGCAGGCGGCGCTGTTCGCCGCGCGAATGCGCCAACTCATTGCGCGCCAGCAGCAGCGCAGCCTGCGCCGCCTGGGTTTCGCGTTGCAGGCCCTCACGTCGAGTGAACTCATGCGCGAGCGTGCCTTGCAGTTGATCCAGCGCCAGCACGCATTCGAGCACGGTGGATTGCAGATGCGCTGCGCCCTGCACGACCTGCGGGTGTGGCTGCGCCAACGTGCCCATTGATTCAGACACGGTAAGGCGCAGTCGCTCCATCACCGCCCTGAGCAAATCGTGCCAATCTTCCAGCGACACAGCGGCAGCGGATTCGTTGCGGGCCTGGGCCGGTGGCGGCTCTGCGCTCGCCCCCACATGCATGCGCGCCGTCAGGCCACCTTGCATCAGAGGCTGCGCTGTTTGCACGCCTGCAGTGGCCGCCGCAACGGAGCCGAAGCTCAAGCTCACCGGTGGTGTTGCAAGCCAGTTAAAACCAGGCCGGATCGAGAGCCGCCGAGTTGCCATCGAAGGCGGGCGCAGAAAGCTTTCCACCTCAACCACTTGCGCCGCGCGCGGTGAGCCGTTTTCGCCGCTTGCGCGATTCGCTGCGCTGTCGGCACCCTCAGTGCCGCCAGCCTTGGTTGCGCTATCCAGGACGCTTGCTGCGGCCGAATTTGCCGCAGCACTGGCGGTGTCGAAGCTCGGCGCTGGTTGCTGAAATGTGCTTGTCATGCCAGATTTTTCCAGTTCGGCTGCGCGTTGCAAAAACCGCATTTCAGCCGGCCGTGGGGGTGCCGTCTGTACGGCAACGCACAGTGCTGGTGAGCAATAGAGGTCATGAGCAAAGGTGGTGCTGCCACATCTGTCATGCCAGTCATAACCGTCAGGCGCCAACGACGCAATGTCGTCGGCATGGCGAGGCCATTTACAGCCAGTACTCCCAAACCCGGGCGAACATTTCCTTGACGCGCAGGGCCGCTGAGCGGCGCTGCCACATGGCCAAGTCAATGGCGCGCGAGCCCGCCAGGTCGCGCTCAAACATGGCTTGCACCTGCCGCACCGAATGGCGCGCCGAGAACCACGGCGTCCAGTTCATGGTTGTGCACGAAGCTGCGCCAGTCGAGGTTGGTTGAGCCCACACTGGCCCACACGCCGTCGATCAATGCTGTTTTTGCATGCAGGATCACGCCGCTGCGTTCGAAGATCTTCACGCCGCTTTGCAGCAAGCGCTCGTAGTGGCTGCGCCCGGCGTGGAACACCAGCCACGAGTCGGTTTGGCTGGGCAGGATCAATTTCACGTCCACACCGCGCGCTGCCGCACCTTCCAGGGCCAGCAGCAACTGCGGGTCAGGAGCGAAGTAGGCGTTGGTCAACTGCACACTGGTTTCAGCGCTGCCCAGGGCCGATAGCAGCGTGGCGTAGAGCTGGCTGTAAGGTTCGTTGGGTGAACTGCCGATGGCGCGCACCACCAGGTTGCCCGCCTGCTGCGCGGGCGGAAAGTAGCGCCGCTGCGGCAACTCAGCGCCATGCTGTGCGGCCCAGGTGGCCAGGAACATCTTTTGCAGCTCAGCCACCGCGGGGCCGCGCAGTTGCAGATGGGTGTCGCGCCACGCAGGCTCGCCGCTGCTGCCGCGCCGCTGCACGAACGAGCCGCCGGAATACACGCTGCTCACGTTGATCCCGCCCAGGAAACCCACCTGGCCATCGACGATGAGCAACTTGCGGTGATCTCGTTGGTTCAGCTCCCACCCCCGGCGCGCCTGCAGCGGGTTCACGGGGTTGAACTCCAGCACCTTGATGCCGCTGTCCACCAGCGTCCGGAAGAAAGCCTCGGGCGTGCCAAGCGTGCCCACGCTGTCGCGTATCAGGTGCACCGCCACGCCCTGGCGCCGCTTGGCGATGAGTGCGTTGGCAAAGCGCTGGCCTACTTCGTCATCGTCGAAGATGTAGGTCTCCATGTGGATGTGGTCGCGCGCGCCTTCGATGGCGGCAAACATGGCGCGATAGGTGGCTGGGCCGTCTTGCAGCAACACGGCGTCATTGCCAACGGTCAACGGGCCTTCGGCAACGGCTTCTTCGACTGCCAAGTGGCGTTCGAAGATGTCGGTCGGTGTGCCGCGTTTTTGCAGCCTGTCCAAAACAACTTTGCTTTGCGCAGCCGACAACGGCCCACGCGCGCCGACCAGTTGCAACGCACCAGGCGTTGCGGTGGGTGGTCGTGGCAATGCAATGGGCCG
Organism: Burkholderiales bacterium; assembly: GCA_043766725.1. Lineage (GTDB taxonomy): Bacteria > Pseudomonadota > Gammaproteobacteria > Burkholderiales > Burkholderiaceae_C > Rubrivivax. Next base: position 5,957 of record JAYUHT010000167.1, read on the forward strand.
GCTGGCGCAACCGGCCAACGACAGCACGCCCAGCACCAGCGTGGCGCTGGTTAACCAGCGCCGCATCAGCTGCCGGCTGGCCCGTCG
>JAYUHT010000168.1:0-2227 GCA_043766725.1 Burkholderiales bacterium
GCGCGCGCATGGGCGCCGGCGTCGATGATGAAGCGCGCCAGGCGCGGCGTGATGCGGCTGTGCACCAGCGGGTCGGCCTGGTAGGCGGCCACCACCGCCGGGTCGTGCGACAGCCAGGCCGGTTTCAGGCCGTTGCCCGCCGCCAGATGGGGCGCAAAACGCAGGCCGAACGCGAGCAGCGCGCGTTGCGCCGCGCTCATGCTCAGGGCCAGGGCGGGCGAAGACAGCACCAGCGCATCCACCTCGCGCTGCCACAGCGCCGGCGCGCTGCTCAGCCCTTCGGCCACGAAGCGCGCCGCCACCGCGCCGCCCATGCTGTGGCCCAGCAGCACCAAGGGGCCGGTGTCGCGCATGGCGTCGATCGCCAGGGCCAGGTCGAGCAGCAGGCTCTCGGGCAAGGGCAACGCGCCGCGCGGCCCGGGGCTGGCGCCATGGCCGCGCTGGTCGTACGCCACCACGCGCCAGCCGGCCGCGTTCAAGCGCACCGCCACATGCGCATAGCGGCCCGCATGCTCGCCCAGGCCGTGCACCAGCAACACGCTGCCGCGCGCCTGCGCCACGGTCCATTCAGTGGTGTGCAGATCCAGGCCGTCATGCCCCTTGAAACTGTTCATGGCTTGCGTTGATGGATGAAGTGAGAGACCCGTCCCAACACGCATTTGAAGAAGGCCTCGGTGGGCGACAAGGTGGCTTCAGCCGCGGCCAACTGCGCCAAGCCGCAGCGCCCGTTGGGCTGGTTCGCGGTGGCGGGCGCAGGCATGGCGAGGCAGTTTATGCTCGTGCCGCAGTTCCCCTCACGCACCTGAAAGCCCGCCATGAATGAGTTTTTCGCGCTCAGCACCAACGAGGGCATTGCCCACCTGCAACTCAACCGCCCCGAGCGTTTCAACACCATGGCGCCGGCCTTCTTCCCGGCGGTGCGCGATGCCATCAACGAACTGAACGACGCCGGCGCCACGCGCGTGCTGGTCATCTCATCCACCGGCAAACATTTTTCGGCCGGCATGGCGCTGGATGTGTTCGGCGCCGATGCCGCGGCATTGGTTACCGCCAACGCGCGCCAGCGCCTGGCCTTTCAAGACCACCTGCGCCGCCTGATGGCCTGCTTCGATGCGGTGGAGGCAGCGCGCTTCCCGGTGATTGCCGCCATCCAGGGCGGCTGTGTGGGCGGCGGCCTCGATTTGGCGTGCAGTTGCGACATCCGCGTGTGCAGCGCCGATGCCTTCTTCACGCTGCAAGAAATCAACATCGGCATGGCCGCTGATTTGGGCGTGCTGCAACGCCTGCCCAAGCTGGTGCCGCAAGGCCTGGCGCGGGAGATGGCCTATTGCGGCGAGCGCATTGATGCGCAGCGTGCGCTGGGCAACGGCCTGGTGAACAGCGTGTGGCCTGATGCGCCGGCGCTGCTGGCGCATGCGATGAAGCTGGCCGCCAGCATCGCCGGTAAATCACCCCTGGCCATTGCCGGCAGCAAGCGCACCTTGAACTATGCGCGCGACCACAGCACCGCTGAAGCCTTGGAGCAGATGACGCTGCTGCAAAGCGCCATCTTCGACATCGACGAAATGGGCCGCGCCATTGCCGGCTGGAAGGCCAAAGCGGCGGCGCAGTTTGATGACTTGAGTGTGATTGCGAATCCTTGAGCGCTGGGTTCAGCGCGAGCGCGACAGGGCTGCGGCCGCTTCGTTCATCAGCCGCGCCAACGCCAGATCGAATTCGGTGACGCGGTGCTGCGACTCCCAGCTTGAGAGTCGCACCGTGACCCGGTTGAACACATTGCGCCAATCGGGGTGGTGGTTCAGCGCGCTGCACTGCACGGCCACGCTTTGCATGACGGCCATGGCTTGCTCGAAGCTGATGAAGGTGTAGGTTTGGGTCAGGCTGGTGGGGCCGGTGGCGGCTGTGCCTTCGAGTTGCCAGCCGGCGTGGGTGCTTTGCTGCAGGGCTGCGGTTAGAGCGGCCGTGCTTAGGGGGTGGCGTGACAGGTTCGTGGGCATGGCTTGGGGCTCGCAAGCGCAAAGCGCGCTGTCAGGGTTCCGGGTTCGATGGGGCAGCACGCACCAGGCGAAAACCCACGTTGCTGTTGCGGAAGCCAACGATGTCGCCGCGGCGATAGGCGGCGCGGCACAGCGGCCCGGAGATGAGCCAGCCGCCGCCGCGCAGCGCCCGCGGACGGCTGTTATCTGAGACTTGGCCTTGCAGTGCTGCCAGGTCATGTCCTTCGGCG
>JAYUHT010000169.1:0-2223 GCA_043766725.1 Burkholderiales bacterium
CCCAGCCTGGGGGGCTCACATAAAATCGGCCGCACACCAGGGTCTTCGTCGCCACCTTCGTGGCCCGGCTGCGAACCGACCCACACCGCCCAACCCCTCGGGACCGCATGCCTTCCAACGCCCCCCATCTGAGCCGCTTCATCGGCGGCAACGCCCATTCCGAGTTCCGCGCCCAGGCCTTGCTGGTGCCGCTGCGTGCGGTGTGCGAACGCATCACCGGCCTGCGCTCGCAACATGTGCACTGGGTGGCGAGCACCCAGGCGCCCGACCGCGCCACGCACGACAAGCTCACAGCGCTGCTCGACTACGCACCGCGCCCAAGCAGCGCCGACGCGGGCACGCTCGTCGTGGTGATGCCGCGCCTGGGCACGGTGTCGCCGTGGTCGAGCAAGGCCACCGACATTGCGCGCAATTGCGGTGCCGCGGTGCTGCGCGTGGAGCGCGTCACCGAGTACCGCTTGCAGCTCAAGGCGCCGCTGCTCGGTGCGGCCAAACCGCTGTCTGAACAGGAACTCGGCGCCTGCGCCGCCTTGCTGCACGACCGCATGACCGAGAGCGTGGCCACCAGCGCTGAAGCCGCCGCCGACCTGTTCGCGGTGCAGGCCGCGCCGGCGCTGGAACAGGTGGATGTGCTCGGCACCGGGCGCGGCGCGTTGCTCGCGGCCAACCAGAGTCTGGGCCTGGCGCTGAGCGATGACGAGATTGACTACCTGGTGGCCGCGTTCAGGCAGCTCGGCCGCAACCCCAGTGACGTAGAGCTGATGATGTTCGCGCAGGCCAACAGCGAGCATTGCCGGCACAAGATCTTCAATGCGCAGTTCACCATTGATGGCGTGGCGCAAGCCCATTCCATGTTCGGCATGATCCGCCACACCGAGGCCACATCGCCGCAGCGCACGGTGGTGGCGTACAGCGACAACGCCTCGGTCATGCAGGGCAGTTACGTCGAACGTTGGTTGCCGCAGGGCTACACCAATGCGCCGCTGTATGCCGCGCGGCAAGAACTGGTGCATGTGCTGATGAAGGTGGAAACGCACAACCACCCCACGGCGATCTCGCCGTTTGCCGGCGCGGCCACCGGCGCGGGTGGCGAGATTCGTGATGAAGGCGCGGTGGGCCGCGGCGCCCGGCCCAAGGCGGGGCTGACCGGCTTTTCGGTCTCGAACCTGCACTTGCCGGATACCAGCGAACCTTGGGAACGCGAGCCCCCGGCGCGCCCAAGCCACATGGCCAGCGCGCTGCAGATCATGCTCGAAGGCCCGCTCGGTGGTGCTGCCTTCAACAACGAGTTCGGCCGGCCCAACCTGGGCGGCTACTTCCGCGTGTTCGAGCAGACGGTGTCCGGTGTGCAGCGCGGTTATCACAAGCCGATCATGATCGCCGGCGGCCTGGGCGCCATCAGCGCCGGCCAAACCCACAAGATCGAGTTTCCCGCTGGCACCTTGCTCATCCAGCTCGGTGGCCCGGGCATGCGCATTGGCCTGGGCGGCGGCGCGGCCAGCTCGCTCGCAGCGGGCAGCAACGCGCAGGCGCTGGACTTTGATTCCGTGCAACGCGGCAACCCCGAAATGCAGCGCCGCGCGCAAGAGGTGATCAACCATTGCTGGGCCTTGGGCAGTGCCAACCCGGTGCTGGCGATTCACGATGTGGGCGCGGGCGGGCTGAGCAATGCCTTCCCTGAGCTGGTGCACGGCGCCGGCCGCGGTGCGCTCTTCGACTTGCGCAAAGTGCCTTTGCAGGAAACCGGCTTGAGCCCGCGTGAGGCCTGGTGCAACGAAAGCCAGGAACGCTATGTGCTGGCATTGGCGGCCGACGCGCTGCCGCTGTTCGACGCCATGGCCCAACGCGAGCGCTGCCCCTATGCGGTGGTGGGCGTGGCCACGCATGCGCAAGACCTGGTGCTGCAAGACGGCGCCGCCCGGCCCATCGACATGCCGCTCGATGTGCTGCTGGGCAAGCCCCCGCGCATGCACCGCGAGGTTAGTCGAGTGGCGCGCAGCGAACCGCCGCTGAACTTGAATGGTGTGGCGCTGAAGCAGGTGGCGTTTGATGTGCTGCGCCACCCCAGCGTGGCCAGCAAACGCTTCCTCATCACCATCGGCGACCGCACCGTAGGCGGCCTGAGCCACCGCGACCCGATGGTCGGCCCCTGGCAGGTGCCGGTGGCCGATTGCGCGGTGACCCTGGCCGACTACGCCGGCCTGCGCGGTGAGGCCTTTGCGA
>JAYUHT010000170.1:0-15812 GCA_043766725.1 Burkholderiales bacterium
CAGGGTCGCCTCAGCGCCGCCCACGCGACCTAACCATTGATCTGATTCGACGATACTGGCGCCTGCGCCACCTCACCACCCGCCGCGTATGACCCTGCCTTTCAGCCGCCAAGCCCTGATCCGCATCGTGCCGTTTGCGGTGTTCATGTGTCTGCTCGTGTTGCGAGGCCAGGTGCCGGCCGACGGTTCCTGGGGCTTCGATGCGCGCTGGGTCTATGGCGCCACGGTGCTCATCGTGGGCGGCCTGCTGCTGGCCTTTGCGCGCGAATACGGCGAGCTGGGGCGCCAGAACCTGCCCAGCTTGGGCGAGACCCTGCTCGCCGTGGTGGTGGGCCTGGTGGTGTTTGCCGTGTGGATCCAGCTTGATGCGAAGTGGATGACGCTGGGTGAGCCCGCTGCCGCCTTCAAACCCGTGAACGCCCAGGGCGGCCTCGACTGGCCGTTGATTGCGGTGCGCTGGGTCGGCGCGGCGCTGCTCGTGCCGGTGATGGAAGAACTGTTCTGGCGCTCGTTCCTGATGCGCTGGGTCGAGCACCCCACGTTCGAGGGCGTGGACCCGCAGCGCGTGGGCTTCAAGGCCATCGTCCTGTCCACCTTCGTCTTCATGCTGGCCCACACCCTGTGGTTGGCCGCCATCGTGGCCGGGCTGGCCTATGCCTGGCTGTACCGGCGCAGCGGCAAGCTGTGGCTGGCGGTCATCGCCCACGGCGTGACCAACGGCGCGCTCGGCATCTGGGTTGTGCACAGCGGGCAGTGGCAATTCTGGTGACACCCCGCCGCGCACTGCGGGAGTGAGCACCGCCCGGCCGCCCGAAGGTGCTCGCACCGCAGTGCGCAGCACGAAGGTACTCCTGTGACCACGCTGGGCTTTGAACCACAATGCCCCGCATGATTCAAGGCACCACACGCCTGGCACTGGGCTACACCGCGATGCTGGTGCACGCGCTGACCCATTGGCGCGGCTACCACGCCGCCGGCGTGCGCACCGCGCTGGCGCGCCAGGTGCAACTCACCGGCGTGCAGGCGTTGCCGGTGGTGGCGCTGGTGGCCGTGCTGTTTGGTGCCGTGGTGTCCACCCAAGGCCTGGCGCTGCTCGGGCCAGACAACCCCTTGGTGCTGAAGAACCTGGTCTGGGGCGGTGTGCTGGAGCTGGGCCCGTTGATCGCCGCGGGCGTGGTGATCGTGCGCTCCAGCGTGGCCATGGCCGCGGAGCTGGCCTTGATGCGCTTGCGCGGCGAATTCAAAGAAGCCGTGCACGAGACCCTGGCGCTTGAAGAAGAAGTGGTGCTGCCGCGCGTGCTGGGCACGGCCTTGAGCACTGCCCTGCTGGTGGCCTATTTCCAGGCCGTGGCCATCGGCGCGGCACTGCTGGCCACGGCCGCGTTGCTGGGCACGCCGCTGGGCGAGGAGGCTGATGCCTTCCTGGAAGCCGGCGAATGGTGGCAAGTGCCGCTGGGTTTGGCCAAGGGCGCGCTGTTCGGCTTGGGCATCGGCGCCGTGGCCTGTTTTCACGGCCTGAGCGCGCAGTGGTCGCTGGCCGCCGTGCCGAAGGCCGCGGTGGCCGCGGGTGTGAGCAGCGTGTTGGTGGTGCTGGCGGCACAAGCCTTGTTTGTGGGGCTGCGCTTCTTGTGATCACGCCATGAGACGTGCTGCGTCAACCACCATGCGGCAGGCCGAGCGCCGGGCCGCCCCAAGCCGGCCCCACGCCAGCCGCGGCACGCGGCTGGCCTTCGGCAGGCGTGAAACCGTCCTCAGGACGGCTTCACGTCCGGCCTCAGTCCCCTCGGGGGAGTGGAGGCGGATGAGCAGTTCCCGCCTGCGCGGGAACTGCCCGCCGGAACGCGCAACGGCCTACCTGCCGTTGGGCCGGCGCGTGTACTCACGCGGCGAGGGGCCGTCATGAACACCCCGGCGCCTTTCGACACCAGCCCGGCGCTGTCACGCCGGCTGCTGTGGGCGGTGCTGCTGGGCGGCATCGCCCTGGCCGTGGCGCTGGCCGCTTTGATTGCCTGGCGCAACGGCGCCTTCGAGCGCATGACACGGGTCTACGTGCTGGCTGAATCCGGCGCCAGCCTGGCCCCGGGCACCCACGTGCGCATGAGCGGTGTGCGCATCGGCGAGGTTCACACCATCACCTTGCAGGCCGACCAGAAAGTGCGCATCGATCTGCGCATCCAGGCCGCACATGCCGCCGCCCTGCGCACCGATGCGCAGGTGCTGCTGGTGCGCGAACAGCTGCGCCCGGCGGTGCTGGAAATCAAACCGGGCAACGCGATCGAGCCGCTGGACGCGGCCGACCCGCAACTGGGCTTTCACAGCCGCGGCACCATGACCGAAATGGCTGATGAGTTGCGTGGCCGGCTGCTGCCCATCCTCGACGACTTCAAGCAACTCACCGGCGCCTTGCGCGCGCGCCAGGGCGATGTGCAAGACGTGCTGCAGCACGCCGCCACCGCCTCGGGCGAGCTGGCCAAGGCTGCGGCCGAAATGCACGCGCTGGCTGCGGCGGCGCGCAGCCAGTTAAACGGCATTGCCCAGCAAGCGCAAGGCCTGCTGGGCCAGGGCCAGGGCTTGTTGGGGCAAGGCCAGCAGTCCGTCACCAAAATTTCCAGCCTGCTCGATCAAGTCAACAACAGCCTGAACGTGCTGAACACTGGGCTGCCCGGCCTGATGGCACGCAGCAGCGAGACGCTGGAAAACCTGAATGCCGTGGCCCGCGACACGCGCACCATCAGCAGCGCGGCGGCCGAGGTGTTGCCCGGCGTGCTGCGCAGCGCCGCACCGGTGATGGACGATGCCCGCGAATTGGTGCAGGGCGTGAAGGGCTCGTGGCCGGCGCGCGCCCTGTTGCCCGCGCCACCGAGCGCCGAGCTGCCGATCGAAAGCCATGATGCCCAGGCCTTGCGCAACCCGCTGCGTTAACGTTTGGCATCAGCGGCTGGCGCCAGTCTTGGCGGCTTGTGCGATGGCGGCGTGCAGCACCCCCGCACCACCACCGAGCGCCGCGCATGAACGCACTCAAGCCCAACTGCAAGGGGCGGCGCGCGCTGTCGAGCGCGGCCAGTTGGCGCAGGCCCGCGAGCTGACCATGCAGGCCTTGCGCAGCGCCCAGGCGGTGCAAGACGACGGCCAGATCGCCACCGCCTTGCTCAACCTGGCCTGGGTGAACGGGCAGTTGAAGGACTTCAACGCCGCGCGCGATGCACTGATGCCCTTGTTGCAGGGGCGCGAACGTTTCGGGCCTGGCGTGCATGCCAAAGCTGCCGCGCGGCGCGCCTTGCTGGCGCTGGACGAGGGTGACACCGCCGCCGCTGCCCAGTTCGCCGCCCTGGCCGAACGCGACTGCGCCAAGCTCTGCGAACACGCCGCAGCCATGACCAGCCTGCGTGCCCACCTGGCACTGCAGGCCGGTGATGCGAGCCTGGCTGCCAGCCTGGCCGAGCAGGCCGCCGCGCTGGCCGCGGCCAGCGGCCAGGCGGCCGAGCAGGGCCACGCTCTGAGCTTGTTGGGGCGAGCGCGGCTTGCGGCCGGCCAACCCGGCCTGGCCACCTCGGCGCTGGCGCAGGCCCTGGCGCTGCACCGCCGGCTGGGCCGCGCCCAAGCCGTGGCAGCCGACCTGCTGGCGCTGGCCGACGCGCATGCCGCGCTGGGCCAGGCCGGGCCCGCGCGCGAACATCTGGAGCGGGCGCTGGAGGTGCATGCCGCGTTGGGCGACACCGGCGCCGTGACCCGGCTGCGCGAGCGCCTGGCCGCGCTGCGGCCTTGAATCGTCAGGCCTTCTTGCCCAGCCGTTCGATGTCTTCCGACAGCCGCCCGGCCACCAGGCGAATGAGGTGAAAGCCGAACGACGGGTTCTGGAAGAACAGTTGCATCACCGTGCCTTCGTCGATCGTCAGCACGGTGCTGTCTGCCACGCAGCGCACCGTGTTCGTGCGCCGCTTGGCCGGCGAGAACAGCGCGATCTCACCGAAGATGCGCCCGGGCGAGATTTCGCGGTTGATCTCCACCGCCACCAACTGCCCGTCGGCCAGAAGGTAGAGGTGATCGGCCAAGTCGCCTTTGCGGAACAGCACCTGGCCGGCCCTGAACTTCTTCGGCTTCATGTACGGCTTGAGCCACATGCCCGATTGGTCGCTGTCGCGCGCCGCAGCGCGCACGCGCTGGGTGAGTTTCATCATCTCGCGCGCACGAAAGAGGTTGATCGGCAGCAGCACCGTGGCCACCAACAAGGTGGTGGGTGAGGGATGCAGGATGCCAAAGACCAGGAAAGCGACGTTGCCACCCACCGCCAGCCAACGCAGCGGGATCATGGTGCGCACGAAGGCGCCGGCCACCACCAGCGCGGCGCCCACCAGCGCAGCCAAGTACGCCACGATGCGCCAGGGTGAGGCCAAAGTGTCGTCGATGTGCTCGACCACGAGCGCCAGCAACTCGGGCCAGCTCATCGGCGTGTCCAGCGCGGCGGGGGGGCATCAGGCATGCAGCCGATTCTGCCCCGCGCTGGGCGGTCGACGAAGCTCGTCGGCCTGGCGGCGTGCTCAAGGCGCTTCGCGTTGGCGCGCGATTTCCTTGCGCTTCATGTCGATGTAGTCGTTGCGCTCCATTTCGTGCAATTGCAGCGCGTGGCGTTCGGTGGCATCGAACCAGTCGGCAATGCGCCGGTCTTGTTGTTGTGCCAGCGGCAAGGTGGCACTGGCCAGGTAGGTCTCGATGGCCAGGTAGTAGCGCATGGTGTTGCGTTCGAGCACGCCGCGCAGGCCGCCGATGTATTCGGCCGAGCCATCGGCGCGTTTGCCCAACGCCGTGAAGCCGACCTTGCTGGCGCCGGCCGTGGCCAGGTAGGCCTGCATGGCCATGCGCGCGGCCAGGCCATGGCTGTAGGCGTACGACATGCGCAGGAAGCTGCTCTTGCCATCGAGCGGCACGGCGGCCACTTCGATGCGGTAGTCGCTGGTGCCGAACGGCCCACTGGGCGAGACCATGTTCACCTCAAAGTAGTCGGGCCGCCGCGCCACCAAATTCCACGTGAAGTCGAGCGGGTGCGCATCGCTCAGCGGCTGGTCGAACTTGCGCCCGGCACGCATGCTGAGCTGGTTGGCGGCGGCACTGCGGCACTGCTTGACGTTCAGGTGCAGGATCAGCACGTCGCACCACTGCGCCGCACTGCCCAGGGCCTTGCTCAACACGTCGAACGGTTGCATCACGCGCGCGTGCACCTCACCCTTCATGCGGCCGCGCTCTTCAATGGATTGCAAGTACAGCGGGCTGCCGAAGGCATTGCTGTCAAGCTGCGGGCGCAGCGTGTCGCTGCTGGCACGCAGGGCCGCGGCGGCATCAGGTTGCGCGCCGCTGGCCAGGGGCAGGCACAGCGCGGCCAAGCAGGCCAGGGCAGCCAGCCATTTGGCCGGGCTCATCAGCGGGTGCGGTTTGAAGGTGGACATTGCTGGCACGGGTGATTCTCACCAACATGCGCCACCGGCACAATGGAGCGACCCCTGGCGTGGCAACGCCGCCCCAACACAGCACGCCCTGCTCGCATCACCGCAACATGCATCAAGAAGCGCCGCCGCAGGACACATTGGCCGTTTGCGAACGCTGCGGCCAGGTGCACCGCTGGCAGCCGTTGCCACGCCGCGCCGTGGCGCGCTGCATGCGTTGCGACGCCGTGCTGGGCCGCGGCCACCGGCTCGATGCCCAGGCGCTGCTGGCACTCACCGTGGCCGCAGCGGTGGTGTTCGTCATCGCCAACACCGCCGACCTGATCGACATCCGCCTGGGCAGCAGCAGGCACCACACCACGTTCCCGCAGGCCATCGCCCATGCCTGGAAACAGGGCGACGTGATCGTCGCGGCGGTGGCCGCGCTCACGGCGCTGGTGGCGCCGGCGGTGTTCATCGGTCTGCGCCTGTACCTGCTGGCGCCGCTGGCCGCCGGCTGGCGCCCGCCCGGCGCGGCGCTGTGCCTGCGCATGCTGCATGCCATGTCGCGCTGGAACACGCTGGAAGTGCTCTGCGTGTCCGCACTGCTGGCCCTGGTGCGCATGAGCGCGCTGGCCGAAGCCTCGCCCGAGCCTGGGCTGTTTGCGCTGGGCGTGCTGACGCTGTTGATGGCTGCCATCGACTCCGCCGGGCTGCGGCATCTGTGGTGGCATGAGCCATGAGACAAGTGCAGCCATGAACGAAAACGTGACCCTGTACCACCTTGGCTGCGAATGCTGCGGCCTGGCCCATGTCACGCCGCACACCGACTTGGCCTGCCTGCGCTGCGGCCACATGCTGCATGCCACCAAGCCGCACAGCCTGCAGCGCACCTGGGCCTACCTGCTGGCCGCCGCGGTGCTGTATGTGCCGGCCAATGTGCTGCCGGTGATGAGCACCACCTCGGCATTTCGTGAAAGCACGCACACGCTGATCGGCGGCATCGTCGAGCTCTGGCACGACGGCGCATTCGCCCTGGCGGTGATCGTCTTCCTGGCCAGCATTGCCGTGCCGCTGTTGAAGATCGGCGCCTTGTCGCTACTGGCCTTCAGCGCGCAGTTCAAGCCGGCCTGGCGGCGCTTGGAGCGCGCACGCATCTTCGGCTTGATTGAAGCCGTGGGCCATTGGTCGATGCTGGACGTGTACGTGGTGCTGTTGCTGGCCGGCATGGTGCGCTTCGGCAATGTGGCCAGCGCCGAGGCCGGTGCCGGGCTGCTGGCGTTCGCCGCCGTGGTCGTGCTGACCATGTTGGCCACCGAGAGTTTTGATGCGCGGCTGATCTGGCGCGACACTCCCGCGTCATGAGCCTGCCCGACCGCCCGAAGAGCGAATCCCAGACCAGTGAGCCTGCCCGGCCGCCCGAAAGGCGAATCCCTGAATGCGCAGCATGAAGACACTCCAGTGAGCGAAACCGAACCCGAAGGCAGCCCTGGCGTGCCACCCACCGCCGCGCCCGAGCCCCCCGCACCGCGCATCGTGCGCAACCGCCGCCCACGGCTGTCGCTGGTGTGGCTGGTGCCGCTGGCTGCCCTGGCCATCGGCGCCTCGCTCATCGTGCGCAACTACCTCGAAACCGGGCCGCGCATCGAGATCGAATTTCGCACCGCCGAAGGCCTGGAGCCGGGCAAGACCGAAGTGCGCTACAAGGAAGTGGTGGTCGGGCGGGTGCAGAAGGTGCAGTTGCGTGAAAACCGCCAGCGCGTGGTGGCCACGGTGCAGCTCGAACGCTCGGCGGCCACCCTGGCGGTGGAGGACACCTCGTTCTGGGTGGTGCGCCCGCGCATCGGCGCCGGTGGCGTGAGCGGCCTGGGCACGCTGCTGTCGGGCGCCTACATCGGCCTGGACGCCGGCACTTTGGCGGCGCCACGCAGCAGCTTCCTGGGCCTGGAAGCTCCGCCTTATGTGCTGCGCGGTGAGCCCGGCGCGAGTTTCGTGCTGCGCGCCAACGACCTGGGCTCGCTCGATGTGGGCTCGCCCGTGCTGTACCGGCGCACCCGCGTGGGCCGCGTGGTGGGCTACGCGCTTGACGCCGGCAAAGACGAGCTGCTGGTGAAGATCTTCATCGAGGCACCCAACCAGCGCTTGGTGACGCCCAGCGCGCGCTTCTGGAACGCCAGCGGCATCGACCTGAGCGTCGACGCCAACGGCTTGACGCTGAACACGCAAACGGTGGCCACCTTGCTGGCCGGTGGCATCACCTTTGAAAACCTGCCCGACGCCGGCAAGGCCGAGCCAGCCGCCAGCGGCAGCAGTTTTCAATTGTTCGACGACCGCAAAACCGCGCTGGCCTTGCCCAGCGGCACGCCGCTGCCGGTGCGCATGGTGTTCGATGGTTCGCTGCGCGGCCTGAGCCCGGGTGCACCGATTGACTTTTTAGGTGTGGAGGTGGGCAAGGTGGCGCAGGTGAGCCTGCAATACGCGGCTGGCCATCCAGTCGCACGCTACCCGGTGCAGGTGCTGGCTGATCTGTACCCACAGCGCCTAGGCGCTGTGCGTGCAGCCCTGTTGCCGGCCGGTGAGACTGGCCAGCAGGCCGAGGTGGCGATGCTGCAAAAGCTGGTCGACAACGGCCTGCGTGCGCAACTGCGCACCGGCAACCTGCTGACCGGCCAGCTCTACGTGGCACTCGGCTTCCACCCCAAGGCCGCGCGCGTGCCCTTGCAGCGCGCTGCCGACGGCGACCTCATCACCCTGCCCAGCGTGCCGGGTACCTTGACCGAATTGCAGGGCCGGGTGGATGACATCTTGGCGCGCCTGGGCAAACTGCCGCTGGATGAGATCGCGCTCGAACTGGCGGCCACGCTGAAGCAAGCCAAGGGCACGCTGGCAGCCGTGACGCCGGACGCGCAGAACACCCTGCATGAGGCCGAGCGCACCTTGGCCGCGGCGCGAGGCTTGATGCAGCAGCTTGAACCCGATGCGCGCAAAACGCTGGTTGAAGCGCAGCGCGCGTTGACCGGCGCGCAGGGCGCATTCGAACGGCTGGATCGGCAGGTTCTCGACGAACGCGCGCCCGTCCAGCGCCAGCTCGAACAAGCCTTGCTCGATTTCCAACGCGCCGCGCAATCGCTGCGCGCCCTCACCGATGCCCTGCAACGCCACCCCGAATCGCTGCTGCGCGGCGTGCCGGCGGATCCGCCGCTGCCCAAGGCGCCAGCCCTTTTGGGCCCACCCACCGCCCCCGCAAAGGCCCCGTGATGCGACGCCTGCTTTCAATCATCCCTTGCGTTGTGCTGGCCGGCTTGGCGGCGTGCGCCGCGGCGCCCACCACCCGGTTGCACACCTTGTTGCTGAGCAGCGGCAGCGCCCTGCCGGCGTCGCCCACCCTTGTGATTGCGCTGAGCAGCTTGACCGTGCCAGTGCAGGTGGATCAGCCGCAATGGTTGCTGCGCCAGGCCGACGGCAGTCTGCTGACGCTGGAGCAAGAGCGCTGGGCCGCGCCGCTGCGCGACGAGTTGCGCGCCGCGCTGTTGCAAGGCCTTGCGGCGCTGGCCGGCGCCGTGGAGCAAAACCAAACCAGCGCCGCGCCCACCTGGCGCATTCAGGTGGATGTGACGCAGTTCGACAGCCAAGCCGGTGTGCACGCCACGTTGGAGGCGGTGTGGACGCTGGCCCCGGTGCCAGCCGCGGCGGGTGTCGGCATGACCTGTGCCACCCGGCTGCGCGAAAGCGTGGCCGAAGGCGCGCCCGCCCTGGCCCAGGGCCACGCCCGGGCCGTGCGCGCCTTGGCCACACAGATTGCCGGCGCGCTGCGCGCGCGCCAGGCCGGCCAAACGTCTACCTGCACCTGACACGTCCTTGCGACAAAGGGGAGCGCCCATGAAGCTGACCCTGCACCCGCTGACCCCGGAACGCTTTGCCGACCTGGAAACCCTGTTCAATGCCCGTGGCTGCTCGGTGGCGCGCGGCTGCTGGTGCATGTTTTATCGGCAAAGCGGGCGCAGCGAATGCCCCGACCCCGGCACGTCGGCTTCGCAGCGCAACCGCAGCCAGTTCAAGGCCCTGGTGGCTGCCGGTGAACCCACCGGGTTGGTTGGCTACCGCGGCAGCACGCCCTTGGGTTGGGTGTCGGTGGCACCGCGCACGCAGTACGCCAAGCTGGCACGTTCACCGGTCATGAAGCCGGTGGATGACACACCGGTGTGGTCGATCGTCTGCTTCGTGGTGCCCCAGGCCCACCGGGGCCAGGGCGTGGCCACGGCCTTGTTGCAAGGCACCGTGGCCTGGGCCAAAAAGGCCGGCATCACGCTGCTGGAAGCCTATCCGGTGGACAAGGCCGAACGCAGCGACGACGACCTGTGGTTCGGCAAGCTGTCGATGTTCAGCAACGCTGGTTTTGAAGAAGTGGCGCGGCGCAAACCGTCGCGGCCGGTGGTGCGCTTGCGGCTCGTTTAGGGCCGCAAGCAAAGCTCCTGCACGCGGCGTGGGCCGTGGGTTCACCGGCGACGCCAGGCCGCAGAACGACAAATGACCGGTGGGGCTGCCCTAAGGCCAGCCCCACCGGTCACTGTCGATGCCGTGCGAACTCAGGCTGCCTTGGCGCGCCGACGCCGCGCCGCCAAGCCCACCGCGCCCAGGCCAGCCAACATGAGGGCATAGGTCTCGGGCTCGGGCACCGGGTCGATCGCGCCGCCCACGTTGATGGCATAGGGCTGCACATCGCTCAGGCCGCGCGTGAACAGGTCGAAGTTGTAGCTGCCGGCTTGCGCTGCATTCACGGTGACGGCAAAGCTGCGCGACGATCCGGCTTCAACGTTGTTGCAGCCCAGCGCATCGGTGCATGCAATGGAAACACCCAGGCCGCTGCCGGCAAAGGTGTGGCCGAAGACCAGGTCGAGGAAGCTGGTGGCCGAAGTGATTTCGGCGGCCACAGCAGCGGCGAATTGGTCCGCCGAGAGCGACGCGAAGTTGTTGATCACCTTGCCGCCCACGGCCGCCACAATGTCGGTCGACTGGTGGCTGCCCGCAGGCTCGCTGCCATAGCTGCCGTCCATGGCGCCGCCCGCAGCGCCGCTGTTGAAGGCGATCAGCTTGGCGCCCACTGCGCCCAGGGCGGATATCACCTGGCCTTTGTTGACGGTTTCGTTGTGCGACGTGGCGTCACCGAACTGCACGATCAGGCGCTGCGAGGCGGCGGCCCAGGAAGACGTGTCTGCCGTCTGCTTGAGTGCGTAGTAGCCCGCCTCGGGGAAGTCGCCGCCGCCGCCGGCGGAGATGGCGTTGAGGCCGTTTTGCACCGTGGTGCGGTTGAGCGTCAGGTCGGTGCGGCGGTTGAACGCATTCGCGGCGGACACCCCTTCGCTGGGGTCGCCGTCATAGCTGGCCACACCGTAGCGATAGGTGGCCGGCAGGGCGCTCATGATGGCCGCCGCGCCGGTTTTGGCATTGTTGATGATGCTGCCCATGCTGCCGGTGTCGTCGATCAGGAAAAACACGTCAACCTGTGAGGCGCCGCCGGAGGGCAGCGTGACCACGCCATTGAAAACCAGCGTCTGCCCCACATCCATGCTGGCGCTGACGCTGGGCGGCGCATAGGTGGCCGCACTGGCCGCGCCCGAAAGCAGCAGCACCACGGCGCTGGAAAGGATCGAATGACTATTCAAGTGAAGCTCCAGAAGTTGAACGACTTGCCGGCTTGCGGCTGCATGAGTGCAGCCGCTCCGGTACCCTGAGTACGCAGGGGTCGAATTCATTCTGGGTCGTGCATGCCAATTTGTTGCCCCCTCAGCTGTGGGGTGTCAGTCCTCAATCTAGGGAGAACGGGGCCGCTGAGTGTTAAACGCCTTGCTGGCGTTCAAGCTCAAACTGCTGCGTGAACGCCGCAAGGCGCTGCTGCTCGATGGCTTGCCGCACTTCGCGCATCAGGTTCAGGTAGTAGTGCAAGTTGTGCACGCTGGCCAGCATGGGGCCTAACATTTCGCCGCAGCGGTCGAGGTGGTGCAGGTAGGCGCGGCTGAACTGGCGGCAGCAGGGGCAAGTGCAAGTGGGGTCGATGGGCGCGGAGTCGCTCTTGTGGCGCGCGTTGCGGATTTTCAAGTCACCAAAGCGCGTGAAAAGGTGGCCGTTGCGCGCGTTGCGCGTGGGCATGACGCAGTCGAACATATCCACGCCATGGGCCACGCCATGCACCAGGTCTTCGGGTGTGCCCACGCCCATCAGGTAGCGCGGCTTGTGCGGCGGCAGGCGCTGCGGCGTGTGGGCCACGATGCGCTGCATCTCCTCTTTGGGTTCGCCCACGCTGACGCCGCCCACGGCGTAACCCGGCAGGTCGAGTTCAACCAAACGCTGTAGCGACTCGTCGCGCAAGCCTTCGAACATGCCGCCTTGCACGATGCCGAACAAGGCGTTGGGGTTGTCTAGCCGAGTGAACTCTTCGCGGCTGCGCACGGCCCAGCGCAGACTAAGCTCCATCGAACGGCGCGCTTCGTCTTCGGTGGTGAGGTGGCCGGCGGTTTCATACGGTGTGCATTCGTCAAACTGCATCGCGATGTCTGAACCCAGCGCGGTTTGCACCTGCACGCTCACCTCGGGCGTGAGGAACAGCTTGTCGCCGTTCACCGGCGAAGCAAAGCGCACGCCTTCTTCGCTGATCTTTCGCATCGCCCCGAGCGACCAGACCTGGAAGCCACCTGAATCAGTGAGGATCGGCCGCTGCCAGGCTTCGAAGCCGTGCAGGCCCTTGAACGCCGCCAGCACATCCAGCCCCGGGCGCAACCACAGGTGGAAGGTGTTGCCCAGGATGATCTGCGCGCCCATGTCGAGCAGCGATTGCGGCGCCACGCCCTTGACCGTGCCATAGGTGCCCACCGGCATGAAAACGGGTGTGTCCACCACGCCGTGGTTGAGCGTGAGGCGGCCACGCCGGGCCAGCCCGTCCTGGGCCAGCAGTTCGAAGGTCAGCATGGCGGCGATTGTCGCCGCGGGCCTTTGCTTTATCTTTCTGCGCGCGCTACAGCGCCAGCGGCGCGAACAGGCTTTCGGGCCCGGGGCGCGAGCGTGCGTCGTCGCCACCCACCCAGCGCTGCACCGCGGCTTGCAGGTTGGCGGCAAGAACCGGTTTGGTCAGGAAGTCGTTCATGCCCGCAGCCAGGCAGGCGGCGCGGTCTTCGGTGAAGGCGTTGGCCGTGAGCGCCACGATGGGCACGCTCTTGCCGCGCGCGCCGGCGGCACCGGCGCGCAGGCGACGCGTGACTTCCAGGCCGTCGATGTCGGGCATCTGCCAATCCATCAGCACCAGGTCGAAGGCTTCTGCGCCGACCCGGTACAGCGCCTCGCTGCCGTTGTTGGCGGTGAACGCCTGGCAGCCGGCATTGGCCAGCATGGTGCACACGATCATCTGGTTGAGCGGGTCGTCTTCCACCACCAACACCCTTGGTTGGCGTGCCGGTGATGCGGCCAGCGCGGATTGCGGCGCAGCGGGCGCAGCCGAGCGCGCCACCGCACCGAAGCGGCTCACCAGCGCCGTGCGCAGCACCGGCTTGACGACGTTGCGTGGCACGCGGAACAGCTCGCGCGCCAGCTCCACCGTGTGCGACGTGAGGTGGGTCATGCCGATCACGCGCTCGGGGTCGATGAAGCCCAGCGACTCTTCCAGCAAGGGCCAGGTTTGCGGCTCGTCCACCGCCACCAGCAGCCAGGGTTTGTCGCGCGCGCTGGCCTGGCCGCTCATCCAGGCTTTCAGCCCGGCGCTGGTGGTGCAGCGCGTGGCCTGGCAGCCCAGGCGGTGCAGCAGCGCGCCCAGGGCCTGGGCGCTGGGCTCGTGCGGCTCGAAGTACAGCACCGCATGGTTCAAGGCCGGTGTGCTCGCGCCGCACCGGGCGGCGGGCGGCAGGGGCAACTCAAGATTGAACTGCGAACCTGCGGTGGGCGCGGCGCACAGCGTGATTTGACCGCCCATGGCATGGGCCAGGCGGC
This sequence comes from Burkholderiales bacterium, assembly GCA_043766725.1. Classification (GTDB taxonomy): domain Bacteria; phylum Pseudomonadota; class Gammaproteobacteria; order Burkholderiales; family Burkholderiaceae_C; genus Rubrivivax. The sequence continues at coordinate 13,392 of JAYUHT010000170.1, forward strand.
GCGAGATGGACAGCCCCAGGCCGCTGCCGCCGAAACGCCGCGTGGTGCTGCTGTCGGCTTGGCGGAAGGGCTCGAAGATGCGCGCCGCAGCGTGGGCTGAAATGCCGATGCCGCTGTCGCGCACACTGATGTGCACGGTGTCGGCCTGCGCGCCGGCTTGCACGCTGATCACCACCTCGCCGGCTGCGGTGAACTTGATCGCGTTGCCCAACAAGTTGAGCAACACCTGGCGCAGGCGCAGCGCATCACCGTGGCGCCATTCGGCCAGTTCGGGCGCCACGATGCAGGCCATGTTCAGGCCTTTGATCCGCGCCGGCACGGCCGCCGTGGCCACCGCCGCCTCAACGCATTCGATGAGGTTGAAGTCTTCGGGCACCAGATCGAGCGCGCCGCTTTCAATGCGCGACAAATCGAGGATGTTCTCGATCAGCCCGAGCAACCGGGTGCCGCTGTCGCGGATGGCCACCACCAGTTCGGCTTGACGCTCGTCGGCCATGCCCTGGTCGTCAAGCAACTGGGCCGCGCCGATCACCGCGTTCAGCGGCGTGCGCAGCTCGTGGCTCATGTTCGACAGAAAGCTGCTCTTGGCCTGCGAGGCCGCCTCGGCGCGTTCCTTTTCCAGCCGCAACGTGCCGGTGCGGTCGGCCACGCGCAGCTCAAGCAGATCGTTGCCTTGCTGTTGCAGCGCGTCCAGCATGGTGTTGAAGGCATTCACGGCGGTGCCCACTTCGTCCGCGCCGCCGCGCGGCAGGCGTTGTGAATAGTCCTGGTCGTGCGTGATGGCGCTGGCCATGTGGGCCAGCCGTGAAATGGGCCGCGAGATGCTGCGCGCGATCTTGCGCGCCAGGCCCACCGACACCAACAAGGCCAACAAACTGCCCAGTGGCACCGAGGCCAGGGCCACGCCCACTGAATGCCACAGGCGGCTCAAGTTGTTCAGCACCACAACCCGGCCGACGCGCTGCCCATCCACCATGATCGGTTCGCGCGCCACCATGTGGCCTTGCCAGACACCGCCTTCGCCCTGGGGCGGCGGGCTTTCGCTCAAGCCACCATAACGGCCGAGCAGGTCGCCCCCGGCGCTGTAGACCCAGGCGCCTGTGATGTGCTCGCGCGCGCGCAGGATCGACAACGCCGCGGCAATGTCCGCGCGATGCGCAAAGGCCACCGGGCCTTGTAGGGCGTACGACAGGGTACGTGCCACTTCAACGGTCTCGTCGCGGGCGTGGCGGGTTTCCAACCACAACCCGGTGGCGGCCACGGTGAGCATGCACAGCGTGGCCGTCAGGCCGGCACACACCGTGATCAACAAGGCCAGGCGGCGGCGCAACGGCAACGCAAACAGCCGTCGCCACAAAGGGGCGAACAAGCGCTGCGTCAGGTTGGGGCGGGGAGACGGTTCGGTCATGGCGCCGCAGCGCACACAGCGCCCTCGGATGCGGCACGGTAGCGGCGCCGCGCGCGGCCGATCAGCGAAAAAGCGGCGCTTTCAGCGCCCGGCCATGCGCAACAACATGGCGTCGCCGTAGCTGAAGAAGCGGTAGCGCGCGGCAATCGCGTGGCGGTACAGCGCATGCATGTGTTCATGCCCGGCAAAAGCGCTGACCAGCATCAGCAAGGTGCTGCGCGGCAGGTGGAAGTTGGTGATAAGCAAATCGACGACGCGAAACTGGTAGCCCGGCGTGATGAAGATGACGGTGTCGCCGCTTTGCGCGTGCAAGCTGCCACCAGCCGCGGCCGATTCGAGCGCGCGCACGCTGGTGGTGCCGGCGGCCACGATGCGCCCGCCGGCGGCGCGCGTGCGCTCAATCGCCGCCACCGTGGCCGCACTCACTTCGAACCATTCGCTGTGCATGCGGTGCTGGGCGATGTGCTGCACGCGCACCGGCTGGAAAGTGCCCGCGCCCACGTGCAGGGTGACGAAGGCCGTGGCCACGCCGCGTTCGCGCAACGCGGCCAGCAAAGCCTCGTCGAAGTGCAACGCCGCGGTGGGCGCGGCCACGGCGCCCGGGGCTTTGGCGAACACGGTTTGGTAGCGGCGTTCGTCGTCAGCGGTGTCGGTGTGCGTGATGTAGGGCGGCAGCGGCACATGGCCGTGCTGTTGCAACAGCGCATAGGGGTCGGCCGGGAAGCGCAGGTGAAACAGGCTTTCCTCGGGCCCGCAACGGCCCAGCACCTCGGCGTTGAAGGCCTCGGCCAGGCGCAATGTGGTGCCCGCGCGCGGCGCCTTGCTGCAACGCACATGGGCCTGCACCGCGTGGCCCGCCAGCACGCGCTCGACCAGCACTTCCACCGCGCCGCCGCTGGCCTTGCTGCCGAACAACCGGGCCTTGATGACGCGGGTGTTGTTCAGCACCAGCAAGTCACCGGCTTGCAGCAGCGCGGGCAACTCGTTGAACACGCGATCCACCGGCACGCTGG